>NZ_JAENKR010000025.1:0-16973 GCF_016598965.1 Campylobacter sp. TTU-622 | reverse complement strand
GATAAAAGCCATTTCGTTAAAATTTTCTAAAATATTTTCAAGATCTTTTTTTATATCTTGTTTTTTTACTAATTTTTCAAAAAAATCATCAAAATTTCCTGTGTTTAAAGCATAGCAATAGGTTTGAATGGTTTGTTCATTTACTTTTAAATTTTGAAATTTATTAAGTTCGTTTGCTGCTAAATATAAATTTTCATCAAAACTTTGAAGCAGGGTATAAAGAGCATTGCTGGTGATATCAATATTGAGTTTTTTTGCTTTCATATCTAAAAGCTCTATTCCTTCTTTGGTGTTGCCGATTTTGAAAAATCTTACAAAATTATTTTCAAAGATTTTTTCTAGCTCATTTTGCCTGCTTGATTCATCATAAAATTCTAAAAGGAAAAAATTATCTGCATTATTTTTACAAAGTTCTATTAAAAATTTTAATTCTTTTGTATTTGGCTTTTTACTGCATTTGATTTCTAAGAGTTTCTTTTCGCTAAAAAGAGAATTTAAAGATAAAAAATCACTACATTTTGAAAAATTGTATTCTTCGAAATAGATTTTTAAAATTTCATCATTTGGATATTTTTCTTTAATAAGCTCTGAGAAAAATTCAATTTGAAAATTATCAGCCCCATAAAGAAAAAAGAAATTTGGAAAATTAGCCGTGTTTAAAAGAAGTTGCAAATCTTTTTTATACATAAAAATCCATTAATTTTCTAAAATTTTTGTAATTTTACCAAAAATTTTTGCCATAATAATATCAACTTCCTCAATACGTACTTGAACTCTTTGAAGTAAATTTACTTTGGCATTTTTAAGTATGATGTTAGCACCTTTGATTTCATCTTCTAGTTTTGCGATAATTACATTTTCATTTTCTATGATAAGTGCTTGGAATTCTTTTCCTTTATTTTTATCAGCCCATCTGGCAAATTTTCTATCCATAAAATCAAAAGCAACTTTATCGGCTTCTCTTTCTAGTACGCTTAAATTTTCGCAAGTGCTTTGAATGTTTAATAATAAATAATTAAACAATTTATTGTCTTTTTTAAGTTTTGCTTTTAAAAGTCTATGAAGTATTAAATCAGAATAACGCCTTATAGGACTTGTAAAATGAGAGTATTTATTAAATCCTAAGCCAAAATGCCCCATATTAACACTTGAATATTCTGCCTTTTTTTGAGCTTTGATGATGAGTTTGTCTATCTCTTCTCTTAAGTTTAATTCTTCTGCTAAAGCTTGTATATTTTTAATCATTTCACTAAGATTTGCTTTGTATTCTACATCTATACCAAGACTTTGAATTTCTTTTAAAAGTTTTAGAATTTTTTTATGATCAGCACTTAAGTGATTTCTAAAGATTCCTATATCATCTAAAAGACTTGCAGCAGCTTTGTTGGCTAATAACATACAATCTTCTATTAAATTGTGTGAAGGGGTATCTTTTTCGTATGAAGTTGATTTAAGACTTAAGTTATCATTAAGGCTCATTCTTAATTCTTCTGTTTTGAATTCAAAAGCATTTTTAAGACGCTTTTTTCTTATGATTTTTGTAATTTCATAAAGCTTATAAAGCCACGAAAGTTCTTTTAAATCGGGTTTTTTTATCAAAATTTCATCTACTTCATCATAATTAAAACGGCGTTTTGAATTAATAATAGCTTCAAAAAGTTCTTCTTTTACAACTTTGTAATTTTCATCTAGGGTAATTTTAAAACAAAATACAAGTCTATCTTCTAAGGGTTTTAAAGAGCAAATGTTTTCACTTAAAGTTTGTGGAAGCATAGGCACAGCAATATGTGGAAAATATATAGAAAAACCACGACTTCTAGCTTCTTTGTCAATAGCCCCATAAGCAAAAACGTATTCGCTTACATCAGCAATTGCTACATAAAGTTCTTTTTTTTCTTTATCAAAATAAATTGCATCATCAAAATCTTTTGCGTGGATAGGATCTATGGTACAAAAGGAGAGCATTCTTAAATCAATACGATTTTCATACATACTTGCATCGACAAAATCTCCATAAGAATTTGCTTCTTTTATGCAATTATCATTAAAACAAGAATTTTTGTTAAAAAGATTTAAAGAAATTTTTTCATCAATATTTTCATCATCAATATGACCTAAAACTTCTGTTATGCCGTTGTTATGATTTTCTATTTTTAAAATTGTTCCTAAGGGTAGAGCTTTTAGAGATTTTTGGGAAGCTTTTAAAGCCATACTAAGTCCTGTTTTTATATTCATCCCTAAAATAGCTTCGCCATATTTTTTAGTAATAACTAAAGAGGTTTCATTGGCTCTTTTTAAAATCAAAATAACTTTTGCTTTAGGACGCTTCTTTTTTAAAGGAAGTAGTTTGGCTACAACTATATCTTTATAATTAGCTCCTTTTAAATTTTTATTTTCAATCAATAAATCTTGTTTGTAATTTTCATCAAAGCATTTTAAAAATCCTGTGCCTTTGTTTGAAATATCAAGCACTCCGAAGATATAACCATTATTAAGATAAAATTTATTTTTATGTTCTTTTATGATATTGTTTGCTAAAAGTTCTCTTAGAATTTGTTTAAATTCATTATTTACTTCATTAGCTTTGATTCCATAATTTAAATGATTTAGAAATTCTTTCACTTTTTTACTTTAAATTTTAAAATTATAATTATTCTTACATAAACTTCATAAAAAAAATATGAATTTCTTAATAAATATTTTGGTATAATCTAAATTTTATAGTTTAATTTTTAAAGTTGGATCTGTTTTGATGAAATATTATATCTTTATAAAAGAATTATTTGTTTGAAAAATCTTATTCGTTTAAAATATTTTTTAATTATCTTTCTTTTAGTTTTAATTATCTTTCTTCTAGCTTTAAAAATTTTTACAGAATATAAAAAACAAGACAATTTTACTTTAACTCCAGCACAAGAATTTAATTCTAGTCTTGATTTATTTAGTGAAAATAATCAAAACTTAAAAAATGATACCATCTTTAAAAATTATAATTATGATCAAGAACTTAATGTAACTTTTTTAGAAAAAAATCTAAATACACAAGATGATAATATAAGTTTAGATAATAATTTAAGTTCTGATTTAAACACAAGTTTCAATGAGCAAAATTTAAGCCATTTTAGTGATTTAAATTCTAGTTTGATTGCGCAAAAAACAGATATTTTAGAAGAAAAAAATATAAATCAAACACAAATTAATAACACAAAAAAACCAAAACTTGTTATTATTATCGATGATATGGCAAATTCTAAACAAGTAAATGAACTTAAAAAACTCAATTTAAAATTAACTCCTTCTTTTTTTCCTCCGGATAAAAGACATAAAAATACTCCACAACTTGCTTTAGAATTTAAATTTTTTATGGTGCATTTGCCTTTAGAAGCAATTAATTATAATAAACCAGAACTTAATACCTTAAAAGTAAGTGATTCTAAAGAACATATTGATGCAATGATAAAAAGCATTAAACAAGAATTTAAAGGTTTAAGATATATTAATAATCATACAGGAAGTTTATTTACAAGCGATGAGAATGCTATGAGAAAACTTTTTGATGCTTTCAAAAAACAAGATTTTATTTTTGTTGATTCTAAAACTATAGGAAAAACTAAAGCTTTAAAATTGGCTAAAGAATTTAATCAACCTTATATACAAAGAGATGTTTTTTTAGATAATGAAGATAATATTGATTATATTAAAAATCAACTTAAGCAAGTTATTAATTTAGCTTATAAAAAAGGTTTTGCTATAGCTATAGCACATCCTAGAAAAAATACTTTTAAAGCTTTAGAAGAAAGTAAAGAAATGCTTCTTAATGTGAATTTAGTTTATTTAAATGAAATTTATGGAAATTAAAATTTTAGATAATGAATTTTTAGCTTATTTTAAAACTTTAAAAAATCCTCCTAAAAAAATTTATTATAAAGGCAATCTTGGGTTATTAAAAAGAAAAAAGGTTGCAATTATAGGTTCAAGAAAAATGAATCTTTATACAAAAAAATGCGTTGAAGAACTTTCTAGTATTCTTAAAGATAAGGTGAGTATAGTAAGTGGGGGTGCTTTAGGAGTAGATATAAGTGCTTCAAAAGCAGCCTTACCTAATACTATAGCAATTTTTGCTAATGGACTTAATCAAATTTATCCTAAAACAAATCAAAAAATTATAGAAGAAATTTATAAAAATGCTCTTGCTTTAAGCGAATATGAGGCAGATCATATCCCTAAAAAATATGATTTTTTACTTAGAAATCGTTTGATTATCGCTTTGAGTGATTGTATAATCATTGCACAAGCTGATCTTAATAGCGGATCTATGCAGAGCGCAAAACTTGCCCTAGAATTAAAAAAACCTTTATATGTTTTACCTCAAAGATTAAATGAGAGTCAAGGAACTAATGAACTTATAAAAAATAATAAAGCTAAGCTAATAACCAATTTTAAAGAATTTGCCTTGCAATTTGGCATTGAAGAAAAAGAAACGCACGATGAATTTTTAAAATTTTGCAAAAAAGGAGTAAGCGTTGAGGAGGCTTTAGCGATTTATGGCGATAAGGTTTATGAATACGAACTTGAAGGAAAAATTGATATAACAGGTGTTTTCATAAAGGTTATCATATGAATGCTCTAGCTTTAGATATAGGATTAAAACGTATAGGTGTGGCACTTTGCGTAGATGAAAAAATAGCTATTCCTCTTGATGGAATTTTGCGTAAAAATCGCAATCAAGCTGCTAATGAGATAAAAAAATTATTTTTAACTTATAATATTTCTTTGCTTATTGTAGGTATCCCAAAAGGTTCAAAAAGCGAAGAAGAAATGACAAAACGTATTAAACATTTTGTATCTTTGCTTGAATTTGATAAAAAAATTGTTTTTGTTGATGAAAGTTTTAGTTCTAAAGAGGCATTGAGGCTAGGTGTAATAAATACGCGTAAAAAAGATGCAAAATTAGATTCTTTGGCGGCTTTGATTATGATAAAGGATTATTTTGCTCTCTAAGATTAGCTCTTTATATACTAAAGAAGAATGGGAGAAAATATTAAATTCTTTTAAAGAAGAAAAAAACATTTGTGTTTTTTTAAATACTTTAAAAACTAATGCCAATTTTTTAGAAAATGAATTTTTAAAAGAAAATTTAGAATATAGAAAACTAAATGAATATTGTTATTTATTTAAAGCCAAAGACAAAAGCATATTAAGCTCTATGAAAGCTTTTGATGAAGCTAAATTTTATATACAAAATTATGCTTCTTATTTATGTGCTTTAAATTTAGAGGTTAAAGCAGGAGATAGTGTTTTAGACTTATGTGCTGCTCCGGGTGGAAAAAGTATAAATTTAGCTAATTTTATGAAAAATACAGGATATTTAGCTTGCAATGAAGCAAGTAAAGATCGTTTTTTTGTTTTGCAAAAAAATCTTAAAAAGTATGGAGTTAATGCAAAAATCTTTTTAAAAGATGGTAAAGTCATAGGAAATTTATGTCCTAATAAATTTGATAAGATTTTGCTTGATGCACCTTGTTCAACATTGGCTAAAATGGGATTTGATTTAAAAAAAAGTCATAAAGAAATTAAAAATATTTCAAAATTACAAAAAAAACTTTTACACTCTGCTTTAAAGGCTTTAAAAACTGGAGGTGAGCTTGTTTATAGCACTTGCACTTTTAGTAGAGAAGAAAATGAGGAAGTAATAGAAAATGCCTTAAAAAGTGAATTTAAAATAAAACTTTTAGAAATAAATTTAGAGTATGCTTTAGCTAAGGATGCAAAAAGCAGTGAATTTGATGAAATTTCAAAATGCAAACGCATTATACCAAGCTTAGATTATGATGGATTTTTTATAGCAAAACTACGCAAAATTTAAAATTCACATAGTGAAAAAAATGTGAATAAAATTAAAAATTAATTAATTTTTTAATTTTATGATTGACTTTTACAAAAAGCCAATGATTGGTTTAAAATTTAATTCTTTGCTAAATTTTTTCATATTATATTTTTTAAGCAAAGTAGCATAAATTCCTTGTCTATAAAACAATTTTTATCCATTCCATAACTTCTTCACATTTTGGTAAAAAGATACAAGCAAGGCATATTCCAATCTATATCAGCTTTTTTCTGTATAAATTTTTTACTTTGATTCCAAGGAATTTGACAGGTAAAAAGATAATTTTGTGCATATTTTCATAAGAAATTTTGATACATATTTGCAAAAAGAAGGACCTATTATACCTCAAGGGATATTTTTTGATTATTTATAAGTTCTTTACCAAATAAGCTTTGTTGTGGGAATTTGATTGAAGAAGTGGTTATTCTTTGTTGATTTATATTGTTGTCTATTAAAATATTCTTTGGTATTAAAATCAAAAGCATTAAGGCAAATCATATCAAGATCTACCCATACCCCCTTGTCCGTTTATAAAGAGTGTAAAATCTAAAATAATCTGAAAATGCAGCAAGACCAGCGCTTCTATCATCAAAAAATAACTTATCAAGGAATTATTTCATTAGCATTTTTTAATATGAATTCTTATACAAAGAGGCGATTTTTTTAAAAATTTTATCCTCTAAATTATAAGTATAGAGGATAAAATCATAATCTTTATCAAGCCAATATTTTATAGTTAAAAGTTCAAGAAAGGTGATTCACTATAACCTTCTCTAGTATGCTAGAAACTAAAAATCATTTTTTATAATTTGAAATAGCTTTTTGAAGTATTTCAATAGCAACTTTTTCATCTTTGAAATCTTGCACTTTTACCCATTTATTTGGCTCAAGCATTTTATAAGTTTCAAAAAAGTTTTTAATTTTATTTAAGATAGCTGGCGCTAAATCTGTGTAAGTTTTAATATTGTCATATCTTGGATCAATTTTTGAAGTAGGAAGAGCTAAAAGTTTTTCATCCATTCCGCTTTCATCTTCCATGATTAATACCCCTATTAAACGGCAAGGAATTACAGCTCCTGCTTGAATAGGATATTCATTTAAAATTAAAATATCTAAAGGATCATTATCATCAGCTAAAGTATTAGGAATAAAGCCATAATTTGCAGGATAAAATACTGCACTAGGTATAACACGATCTACAAAAATTGCGCCACTTTCTTTATCAAGTTCATATTTAATATTTGAACCATAAGGAATTTCGATGACTGCATTGATTTTGTTTGGAATATCTCCAATTTTAATTTTATTTAAATCCATTTTCTCTCCTTGTTTATATGTTTTAAATTAATTTTTAGTATTAAATATTAGTTAATATCTAATTATAAATCTTACAATTTATATAAAAAATAATTGTTTAAAATTTACAATAATTTATCTAGATAAATATCTTTATGCTAGATAGTTTCAATTTTATAATTTTTGTAAAATATAAATTTTTAACCCAATTTATTTTTCGGGTGTTATTTTAATATCTGAAAAATAATAATTTATTTTTTCTTATAAATTAAATATTTTGAATTTTCTTTATAAGATCTTTTATATCAGCTACTATAGGATTAATAGCTCTTTCTCCATCTATGATAAAATGAAGTTTCTTTTTTTGATAAAAGCTTTGAATCTCTTCTAAAGGTTCTGTATAAACTTTCATTCTATTATAGAAAACTTCTTCATTATCGTCTTCTCCACGATTTCTTCCTAAAACCCTTTCTTTGGCTACTTCCTCACTTACTTTAACTTCAATGACTCCTTTGAGTTCTACTTCATTTTGTTCATTTAAAACTTTATCAAATTCCATCATTTGTTCTACGCTTCTAGGATAACCATCTATAATAATAGTTTTAGTTGGTGCAGTTTTTAAAGCCGACACTATGGTATTTACAACGATTTCTAGAGGAACTAAATTGCCTTTAGAAATAAAGCTATCGATTTTTTTTCCAAGCTCACTTCCGCTAGCTACTTCTTCTCTTAATAAATCACCTGTTGAGTAATGAGTAATATTTATATCAGAATTTGCTATTAAGCTAGCATCAGTAGTTTTACCACTTCCTGGTGCTCCTATGATTAAAAATAATTCTTTCATTTTGTTTCCTCTCTTAATTTTATTCCAAGCTCTCTCATAGCCTCATTACTTGCACTTGATGGAGCATCTGTCATTAGACATTGTGCTCTTTGTGTTTTTGGAAAGGCAATCACTTCTCTAATACTTTTTGCACCTGTTACTAGCATAATAAGTCTATCAAGTCCTATTGCTATACCGCCATGCGGTGGTGCTCCAAAACTTAAAGCATCAAGTAAAAATCCAAATTTTTCTCTTTGTTCTTCTTCATTGATATTAAGAAGCTTGAAAACTTTTTGTTGTATATCATTTTTATGAATTCTTATACTTCCCCCGCCAAGCTCAACTCCATTTAAAACTATATCATAAGCAACAGAGCAAATCTCTTCTATATCGGTTTCATCGATATTTTTAGGCATAGTAAAAGGATGGTGCATTGCGGAATAACTTCCATCATCATTTTGTTCAAACATAGGAAAATCAACAACCCATAAGAATTCTAAAGCATTTGGATCTATAAGATTTAATTCTTGTGCTAGGAAAATTCTAAATCTCCCCATATAATTTAAAACAACTTTTTTATTTCCTGCACCAAAAAATACAACATCTCCTACTTCTAAATTACAGCGTTTGCTTAATTCTTTCAAATCCTCTTCACTAAAAAACTTACACAAAGGTCCTTTAAGTCCATCTTCTTTTACTTGTATGAAAGCAAGTCCTTGTGCTCCAAATTTACGTACAAATTCTTCAAATCTTTGCATTGCTCTTTTTGAAAAAATTGTATCACCTTTAGGCACACGCAAAGCTTTTACACGATTTTTTTTACTATCTTTTGCAATATTTGAAAAAATTTCATTATTTGATCTTGCAAAAATATCTATTACATCAATAAGCTTTAGATCATATCTTAAATCAGGTTTATCGCTTCCATAATTTTCCATAGCTTCTTTGTAGCTCATTTGTCTAAATGGGGTATTAACTTCTTTTCCGCAAGCTTTAAAAATATCTTTTAAAAAATTTTCTGCTACCTTAATCACATCTTCTTGTTTGCAAAAACTCATTTCAACATCAATTTGCGTAAATTCAGGCTGACGATCCGCTCTTAAATCTTCATCTCTAAAGCATTTAGCAATTTGAAAATAACGATCAAAACCACTGCACATTAGAAGTTGCTTAAAGAGTTGAGGGCTTTGAGGAAGAGCATAAAAATTCCCTTGATGAACGCGAGAAGGAACAAGATAATCTCTTGCACCTTCAGGAGTAGCTTTAGTTAAAATAGGTGTTTCTACTTCTAAAAATCCCATATTTGCTAAAGAATTTCTTGCTGCAATGCAAGCTTTAGAACGTAGAGCAAAATTGTTATAAAGTTTTGGATTTCTAAGCTCTAAAAAACGATATTTAAGACGTAATTCTTCATTTACATTTTCATCTGAAATAGCAAAAGGAGTAGCTAAGCTTTCATTTTCTATATTAAGATGGGAGATGACAACTTCAATGTCTCCAGTTTTTAATTTGGGATTATTTAATCCTTCTCCACGGGGACGAATTTTGCCTTGAGCTATTAAAACATACTCATCTCTAACACGAGATGCTATTTCATGTGCTTTTGGATCATCTTTTGGATCGCAAACTAGCTGAATAATTCCACTTCTATCTCTTAAATCAATAAAAATAACACCACCATGATCGCGGTAACTATTAACCCAACCACAAAGAGTTACAACTTCGCCTACATTGGCAATGCTTAAGTCTGTATTATAATGAGTTCGCAATTTTTTTCCTTACTTGGTATTAAAAAATTTATATTGTATTATAGTATCTTTATTCTTTTGCTTAGCTAAGATTTGCTATAATTTTGTATGCAAAATAAAATTGATTATAAAAAGATTAAAAAAATAGGACTTGTTGTTAAACCTGATATTGATTTAACTCAAGAAATTTTATATCTAAAAAATATTTTAATAAAAAGAAAAATAGATCTTTTATTTTTAGAAGAACAAAATATAAATTTAAAAATTAATGAGTTAGATAATTTGTTTAAAAAAAGTGATTTAATAATATCTTTAGGAGGAGATGGAACTTTAATTTCTTTATGTAGAAAAGCTTGTGAATATCAAAAACCTATTTTAGGAATTCATGCAGGGAATTTAGGATTTTTAACAAATCTTACAATGGAAAAGGTAGAAATTTTTTTTAATGATTTTTTTAAAGGAAAATTTAAAATCGAAAATCCTTTTATGCTTGAACTTACTTTACAAGATAAAAAAAATCAAATTATCAGTAAAAATGCATTTAATGACATAGTATTTTATAAAAAATCAAATATGTCTATGGCCAATATTAAAGTCTATCATAATAAAAAAATGTTTAATCAATATTTTGGAGACGGTTTGATTATCTCAACTCCAGCAGGATCAACTGCTTATAATTTAAGCGCAAATGGTCCTATCGTTTATACTTTAGCACAGGTATTTATTTTAACTCCTATATGCTCTCATTCGCTTACACAACGTCCTATTATTTTGCCTAAAGGATTTGAATTTGAAATAGGAGCAAAAGATTGTACTTTTTGTATTGATGGTCAAGAAAAATTTAAAGTAAATGATTTTAAAAATATTAAAATTGGCCTAGGAGAAAAAAGTGTAACTTTTATTTATCCTGATGACAGGGATTATTTTCAAGTTTTAAAAGAAAAATTAAATTGGGGAAATTAAAATGATAAATAGGATTTTAATAAAAGATAATTTAACTTTTAAAAATATCGAGCTTAATCTTACGCCAGGTCTTACGGTTTTTACAGGTTTAAGCGGTGCTGGAAAATCTATTTTATTTAAAGCGATTTTATCGGCTTTTGCTTTATGTGATAGCGAGGCTAAATGCGTAGAGTTAAGTCTTGATGATGAGCTTAATTTAGAAGAATTTGGCATTGAAAATGAAGAAGAAAATATTTTTAAACTTTTAAAAGAAAAAACGGCAAAATATTTTGTTAATAATCAAAGTATTAGTAAAAAAAGCTTAAATTGTTTAAGTAAAAGTTTTGTTAAATATCTTAGCGTTAAAGAAAATAATGAATTTAACAATGAAAAACTACTTAATTTACTTGATACTTTAGAAGAAGAAAAAAATCCTGATTTTAAGGAATTTAAAAAAGATTTTGAGATTAATTTTAAAGAATATGAAAAACTATCACAAGAATTAAATAAAATTCTAGAAGAAGAAAAAAAAATCGAAGAATTAAAAGAACTTGCTTTAATGCAAATTGAAAAAATTTCTAGTATTAATCCCAAAGTAGGAGAATATGAAGAGCTTTTAAAATTGAAAAAGAAACTTTCTAAAAAAGATAAAATTGATGAAGCATGGATGAAAGCTAGTGCTATTTTTGATCTAGAACAAACAGTGATTAATGCACTTAATTTAAGTGAGGTTAATTCTGATTTTTTTACAGAATGTTTAAATGAGTTGCGTATCGTTTTTGAAAATCAAAAAATGGAAGAGATGGATTTTGATATTGAACAATTACTTGATCGTATAGAAAATCTTTCTTATTTGGTTAAACGCTATGAAAGCATAGAAAATGCTTTAGAAATTTTAGAACAAAAAAAACAAGAATTGAATCATTATGAAAATTTAAGTTTTGAAAAAAAAGAATTAGAGAAAAAAATAAATGAGTTAGAAAAAAAAATTAACTCAGCTTGTGATAAATTTACTCAAATAAGATCTAATAATTTAAAAGACTTGGAAGCACATTTTAATTTATATTTAAAAAATCTTTATATGAAAAATTTAAGTTTTAATTTTTTACAAAATGAAAAAATAACTTTGCAAGGTAAAGATAAACTTGAACTCAATATTAATGAAGTAAATTTAAAAAAATTAAGTTCTGGAGAATTAAATCGTTTAAGACTTGCTTTAATTGCAACAGAATGTAAAATATTAGGTTCTGGAAAAGGAATTATTTTTTTAGACGAAATTGATGCTAATTTAAGCGGGAAAGAAGCTATGAGTATAGCTAAAGTTTTAAATGAACTTTCTTCTTTTTATCAAATTTTTGCTATATCTCATTTGCCACAACTTTCTTCTAAGGCTGATAATCATTTTTTAATAGAAAAAAATATTCATGAGAGTAAAGTAATAAAACTTGAAAAAAATGATCGTATCAAAGAACTTGCTAGAATGATAAGTGGCGAATTAATAAATGATGAAGCACTTGAATTTGCCAAAACTTTACTTAAAGATTAAGTTTTTTGTATTTTTATTTTTGTTATAATAAAACTTTTTTTATAGATAAATTTAAGGTGTAATAGTGAAAAATAAAATTCTAATTATTGATGATAATAAAATGCTTGGAAAACTTTTAGCAAAAAAAATACAAGCAACCCTTAATTATGAAGTGGATGTTGCTTTTAATTTTGCACAAGCTAAGGAATTATCAATAAGTGATTATTTCTTAAGTTTTATTGATCTTTGTTTGCCAGATGCACCAAATGGTGAAGCGGTAGATTTTATGATAGAGAAAAAATGTCCCACTATAGTTTTAACTGCAAGTACGGATAAAGCTACTAAAAATAATTTTATGGATAAAGATATACTTGATTATATTTGTAAAGAAAGCAATAGTTGTGTTGATCATATAATTAATTCTATTATTAATTTAAAACGCTATGAAAAAACTAAAGTAATCTTAGCAATGAGTAAGCTTAACGAGCGTAATGAAATAAAAAAATATCTTACTCAAAGATTTTTTAATGTTTTAGGTGCTGCTCATGGAGAAGAAGCTTTAAATTATTTAGAACAAAATTCAGATGTAAAACTTATTATTTGTGATGCTAAAATGCCAATTATCGATGGTACTCAACTTTTATTTAGTGTAAGAGAGCGCTATAGTAGTGATGATTTAGGAGTAATTATTTTAGGCGATAAAGATGATGAACTAGAAGTGGATATGCTTAAAAATAACGCAAATGATTATTTAATCAAGCCTATTAATAAGGAATTATTTAATTTTTGTGTAAATCGTTGTTTGGTATTTATGGATAATATGAAATTTTTAAATTCTTATAATCATCTTGATTTTGTATCTGGAGTAAAAAATAATGATGCATTAATGGAAGATTTGGAAAATTATTTAAATGAAATTTCCTCTAAAGATGAAGAATTTGCTTTTGCTTTTTTAGATATTGATAATTTAAAAACGATAAATGACGAATATGGTTATAATATAGGCGATGAAGTGATTAGAATTTGTGCAAAAGAAATTACTGATGAAATTAAGGGAAGAGATATCGTTGGAAGATATAGTGCTGAAAAATTTTGCATTATATTAAAAAATATCAATCAAGAAAGAGCCATTAAAATCTTTTCTCGTATTCGTGTCAATATTAAAAATGTAGGTGTTTTAGCTAATTTAGATGAGTTGTTTTTTACAGCATCCATAGGTATAGTTTTTGCTAATTCAAAAAGCAATAAACAAGATTTGATTCAAAAAGCAGAGAAAACTCTTTCTTTGGCAAAGTCTAATGGAAAAAATAGAGTAGAAGTATGTTTTTAGATTTAAAATTCGATAATAATTTAAAAATAATTGATACTCATTGTCATTTAGATAGTGATGTTTTTTTATCAGATTTGGATAAAGTTTTAAAACACTCTTTTGAAAATGGTATTGATAAGATTATTATTCCTGGTGCTAGTATTAAAGACTTAAAGCGTGCAAGAGAAATTGCTTATAAATATGAACAAGTTTATTTTGCTGCTGGGATTCATCCCTATGATATAGAACATTATGATGAGTATATTTTAAGAGAATTTCTAAAAGATCATAAATGTATTGCTGTTGGTGAATGTGGACTTGATTATTATCGTTTAAATGGTAAAGATGAAGAAATTAAAAAAAAACAAAAAGAAGTATTTATCGCTCAGCTTAAATTAGCAATTGAATTTAAAAAACCAGTTATTATCCACTCAAGAGAAGCAAATGAAGATACCTATAATATTTTAAAAGAGTATTCTTCGAAGCTTAATGGAGGAGTTTTGCATTGTTTTAATGCAAGTGAGCTTTTGTTAGATTTAGCTAAAATGGGTTTTTATTTTGGAATTGGTGGGATAGTAACTTTTAAAAATGCTAAAAAATTAGTTCAAATTTTGCCTAAAATTCCAAAAGATAAGCTACTTATAGAAACAGATGCACCTTATTTAACTCCAGAGCCTTTTAGAGGCCAAAGAAATACTCCTTTATTAACACAGTTAGTTGGAAAAAAAATGAGTGAAATTTTAGATATTTCTCATAAGGAGCTTTTAAAGTTGTGTTATCAAAATTCTATAAATTTATTTTTTAAAGAAAATTAAAATGAAAAAAATAATTTTTGCTCTTATTGTAACTCTTAATTATCTTTTTGCACAAATTTATACTCCAGAATACTATAAAAAACAAGTAGATATTTTAAGAAATTTGGATATTGATCCTACCTTTATCAAAGATTTAAATTTTTTTCAATCTAAAGATGATTTGGAAAATAAGCATTCTCAAGTTTTGCTTGACTCTATGAAAAATTTTTCTGCTATTACCCCTATGATACGAGAAATTTTAATTAAAAATGATGTTCCTTCTGAGATTTTGTATTTAGCAATAGTAGAATCAGGTCTTAAAACTCATAGTATTTCAAATGCAAAAGCAGTAGGTATTTGGCAATTTATGAGACCAACGGCTAGAAATTTAGGTTTAAGGGTTGATGCTTATGTTGATGAAAGAAGAGATCCGGTAAAATCAACTTATGCAGCAATTGATTATTTAAAGACATTAAAGACTGAATTTGGTAAATGGTATTTAGCTTTACTTGCTTATAATTGTGGCAATGGAAAGTTAAGACAGGCTATTAAACAGGCTAAGAGCGATGATTTAGCAGTTTTGATTGATCCTGATAAAAAATATCTTTCCTTAGAAACTAGAACTTTTATAAGAAAAATTCTTATTTTAGCTTTTTTGGCTAATGATAAAGAATTTTTTCTTCAAAAAGATATTTCTTTAATGAATTATTCTTTAAGCAATCCTTTTGTAAAAGTAGATGTTCCTTCAGGTGTTGCTTTGAGAGATTTGGCAAAAAGTGCTAATATTACTTTAGCAACTTTGAAAAAATATAATCCTCAATTTAAACATAATTTTACTCCTCCGGGAAAAGATTATTATATGTATATTCCACTTGAAAAACTAGCTTTTTTTAATAATAATTTTAAATCTTATAAATTTGCTAAGGTGGATACAACTATTCCTAAATCTAAAATTTATATTGTAAAAGCAGGAGATTCTTTGTATAAAATTGCTAAAACCCATAATGTAAGTGTAGATGATATTAAAGAAATAAATAAAATTAATAAATATTTAAGTGTAAATCAAAAATTAATAATACCTATTAAAAACAAGGAGAAAGATGATGCAAATGGTAAAAAAGACTATACTCAAATTGTCAGTCGCTAGTTTTGGTCTAGTATTTTTAAGTGCTTGTTCTAGTAATTTTAGCTCATTAGGTGGTGGTAAAGTTGAAGTTTATTATCCAAGCAATGATTTTAAAGGAACTCCTCCTAGTTCTTCAAGTGCAAAAGGAACAATGAAGCCTTATACGATTAATGGTAAGACTTATTATCCAACCGTTGTGGCAGTAGGAGAGACCGCTGATGGTATTGCAAGTTGGTATGGTCCAGGTTTTCACGGAAAAAAGACTTCCAATGGTGAAACTTATGATCAAAATGCTTTAACTGCTGCTCATAAAACATTGCCAATGAATACCATTTTAAAAGTAACAAATTTAAATAATAATCGTCAAGTTACAGTAAGGGTAAATGATAGAGGTCCATTTGTTGGAAATAGAATTATAGATCTTTCTAAAGGTGCTGCATCACAAATTGATATGATTCATAGCGGAACAGCTCCAGTAAGACTTGAAGTTATAGGATTTGGAAGTAAAAATTCAGGAAATAATATCGTTCATTCTAATGCCAACTATGGAAGTAGTGGAGAACTTGTAAATAATGGTCAAATTTATGAAGGTGGTAATTTTATGGTTCAAATTGGAGCCTTTAAAAATTTACAAGGGGCGCAAAGCATAGCTTCAAGATATAAAACTTATAGATCTTATTCTTCTACTATACGCAAAAGTTCTGTTGATGGATTAAATAGGGTATTTTTAACTGGTTTTAGAAGCGAAGAGGAAGCAAGAGATTTTGCAGCAAGCGGAGCTTTTGCTGGAGCTTTTGTTGTAAGAGAATAATTATGATAGAACTGATTTTTTTAGATGTAGATGGTTGCTTAACAGATGGAAAAATCATCTACTCTCAAGATAAAAAAGAAATAAAAGAATTTAATGTTAAGGATGGAGCTGCTATTGAAGCTTGGTTAAAGCTTGGTAAAAAGATTGCAGTTATAACCGGTAGAACTTCAGAATGTGTTACATTAAGAGCAAAAGATTTAAAAATTGATTTTGTATATCAAGGAATTAAAAATAAATTAGAGTGTGCAAAATTAATCTTAAAAGAATTAAATCTAGATTTTTCCAAATGTGCTGCTATTGGAGATTATTTTAATGATAAAAATCTTTTAGAAAATGTTGCTTTAAGTTTTAAACCTTTGGATGCTCATAAAGATCTAAAAGTTGATATTTGTTTAGATAAAAAAGGTGGAGAGGGAGCAGTAGCACAAATGATTGAAATTCTTATAGAAAAAAACAATATGAAGCAAGATTGGGATAAACTTTGGTTATAAAGATTTTTGGAGTATTAATTGCTTTATTTACTATTATTTTTACAATTTTAACTTTGCAAGATCCTTACTCTTTAAATCTTAAATCTTACTCTTTAAATTTTAAAAATATGGAAGCAAGTAATTTAAATATCTATGAAACCAATTCAAGTACTATAAAAGCCTACTATAAAGCTAATTCTTGGGAACGTTATAATGATAAAGATGTTTTTCATTATTTTACT
>NZ_JAENKR010000251.1:0-217 GCF_016598965.1 Campylobacter sp. TTU-622 | reverse complement strand
TACCTATAACACCTTCATTAACTATACCAGCAGTTCCACCTGTAACTGATCCTGAAATAGTGATTTGAGTATCAATCTCTTTTCCACCTCCTATATAAATACCAGAATTACCACCTTCTACAACAGCACCACTTTGAACTTCAATAGCTTCAGCTTCTATATCTTTAGAGGTTCCATCTATATTAATACCATTATTTCCAGCTTTAATGCTACTACC
>NZ_JAENKR010000250.1:0-222 GCF_016598965.1 Campylobacter sp. TTU-622 | reverse complement strand
AAATCCAAATTCTTTAAGTCTAAGAATCTATCAAAATCATAAAATTTTTGATCCTTTTACAAGTAATTTGCAAGATTTTTTTGGCAAAAGCGATCTTACTTATGATGTTAATTTTTACTATTTCTTGAACATTTTTATAATTAAGTCCGTGCCCTGCAGCAACTTTTAAGCCTAGTTCTTTTGCCTTTAAAGCACAAAGAGAAATAGCATTTAATTCTTCTT
>NZ_JAENKR010000024.1:0-17608 GCF_016598965.1 Campylobacter sp. TTU-622 | reverse complement strand
GAATTATCAAATACTTCTATACAATTTGGGAAATTCTCGAGCTCAAAATATATTTTTAATTCATTTAAAATTTCAAAAGAATTATTTTTCTTATAAGAATTTATATTAATTAAAGCATTTTGATATGCTAAATTACAAATTTTCCTTTTTTCGCCTATTTTTGGATTTTTTATACTAATTTTTTTTGAAAATCTTTTGCAAAGCAATTCTTCAAGAAGTTTTAAATCTTCAAATTCTTCATAAACATAAATTTGGTTTGAAATAATAGGTATATCATTGCTAAAATTTTCCAAAATAAATTGTTTATAAATTCCATTTTTATCAAACATATCATCTTTTAGAATAACTACTTTATGATTTGATCCAATTACTTTACCATTTTGAATTACAAAACGCAAAAGAGAAAGCAAGTTATTTTCATAAGCGATAGCAAAAACTTCAAAATCTTCTAATTTTGCAAGATCAATTTGTATTTTAGTTTCTAAATCTTTAATAGTAACAATTTGATCTCTAATCTTAGCGGCTTCTTCATAATTTTCATTTTGAGCTAAATGTAACATTTGTTTTTCTAAATTTTTAACCAAAATACTAGGATTTAATAAAGCATTAGTCGCCTCATTTAAAATTTTTTCATATTCATTTTTTGAAATCAAATTAGCACAAGGAGCTTTGCAGCGACTAATCTGATAAAAAAGACAAGGGCTTTTACAAGAATTCTTTTGTCTTAAAGGATAATAATAATAAAGAGCATTTAAAAGTTCTTTCACGCCCTTAAAAAAAGGTCCAAAATATTTAATTTTATTTTTTTTAATTAATTTTCTCGTGCTTTGAAATCTTGGAAATTCTTCATTAAAATCTACATAAATATAAGGATAAGTTTTATCATCTCTTAGCAAAATATTATATTTTGGATGAAGTTGTTTGATAAAAGAATTCTCTAAAATCAAAGCATCAGCTTCTGAATTTGTGGTTATAAATTCTAAATGTATGGCTTCTTTAATCATTTTTTGAATTCTTAATGAATTTCTAGGATTTGGAGCAAAAAAAGGTGTAAAAGTAAAATAAGATCTTACACGATTTTTTAAATTTTTAGCTTTCCCTACATATAAAAGTTTGCCATTTTTATCAAAATACTGATAAATTCCTGAGCTTTTGGGTAAAGTTTTTAACTCGTCATAAATCATTGATTTTTGCTCTTAATTCTTCAAATTGTGTATATAATTTTTTATTTTTAAAAGGATTTTTAAATTGAGCTTTTGAAAGTTCAATATAAGATGTTTTTTTTTCATCTTGTATAAAATTTTGTTTTTCCCTATAACGCTGAGAAAAAATTTTGATAGTATTGACTTTATCAAATGGAGTATTTAAAAATCTTTTTGTAAAAATTTTTATAAGAACTTTAATATTATTTTTGGTATCATCATTGTTTAAATCTTGATATCCAACGGAATGAAAAGTAACAATATTTAAAATATTGTTATGAATAAAGATTTTTGAAATTAAATGCTGATGCTTTAGATCCATTAGTTTTAAAAATTCTTTATAGAGGATAAAATTTTTTAAGGGTTTATAATGATGAAGGCTTATCATATCATTTATAATAACATTAACACTTTTAATTTTCTTCATAAAATAATTTTAACATTTTTTTTCTTAATATTTTTAAGTGCTTGTGGTTATAAAGATAATCCTGAGTATATAAGCTATGATCAAAATAAATCTATTAAAAGTATTAAAAAATATGAAAATTTAAATAGGTGGTAATAATGAAAAAAGATTATATTCTAGTATTAGATTTTGGCTCTCAATACACACAATTAATTGCAAGGAGATTGAGAGAACAAGGTGTTTATACAGAAATCCTACCTTTTAATGTAAGCTTAACTGATATAAAAGCCAAAGAACCTAAAGGTATTATTTTAAGCGGAGGTCCTGCTAGCGTTTATGCAACAGATGCTTATTTTTGCGATAAGGGTATTTTTGATCTAAATTTACCTATACTTGGAATTTGTTATGGAATGCAACTTATGGCTCATCATTTTAAAGCTAATGTTATGCCAGCAGGACATAAAGAATACGGAAAAGCAAGTATAGAAGTTAAAAAAGATAGTGCTTTATTTAAAAATTTACCTAAAAAACAAATTGTATGGATGAGTCACTCTGATAAGGTAGAAAATCTCCCAGAAGGTTTTGAAGTTTTAGCTACAAGTGAAAATAGTCCTTTTTGTGTTTTTGCTGATGAAAAACGTAAATTCTTTGCTTTACAATTTCACCCCGAAGTCCAACATAGCGAATTTGGAAAAAGTATACTCAAAAATTTTGCTAAATATGCTTGTAATTGTGAAAGTATTTGGAATATGGGTTCTTTTGCTAAATCTCAAATCCTTAAAATTCAAGAAGAAGTAGGCAATGATAAAGTTCTTTGCGCAGTAAGTGGAGGGGTAGATAGCAGTGTAGTAGCTGCCTTACTCGCTAATGCCGTCAAAGAACAACTTATTGTTGTTTTTGTAGATAATGGCCTTTTAAGATCCAAAGAAAAAGAACAAGTGGAATTTATGTTTAAAAATACTTTAAATATTCCGCTTATTAGTATAGATGCAAGTGAAATATTTTTAAGTCGTCTAAAAGGTATAATTGATCCTGAACAAAAAAGAAAAATTATAGGCAATACTTTTATAGAGGTTTTTGAAAAAGAAGCTAAAAAACATAATGATGTTAAATATCTTGCACAAGGAACACTTTATACAGACATCATAGAAAGTTCTGTTGTAGGAGCAAGTAAAACTATTAAAAGCCATCATAATGTAGGAGGACTTCCAGAAAAAATGAATCTAAAACTCATAGAACCTTTAAAAGAAATTTTCAAAGATGAAGTGCGTGCTTTAGGACTTGAATTAGGACTCAACAAGGATGTTGTTTTCCGTCATCCATTTCCAGGACCTGGTCTTGCTATACGCATTATGGGAGAAGTTAATAAAGAAAGTTTAGATTTATTGCGTAAAGCAGATATTATTCTAATTGAAGAACTAAAAAGCACGGGTTGGTATGATAAGACTTGGCAAGCATTTTGCGTGCTTTTAAATGTTAAAAGCGTGGGTGTTATGGGCGATAATCGTACTTATGATAATGCAATTTGCATAAGAGTTGTTAATGCAAGTGATGGAATGACGGCTACCTTCTCTCATTTGCCTTATGAAATTTTAGAAAATATTAGTAGGCGTATTATTAATGAAGTACATGGAATAAACCGCGTTGTTTATGATATTTCTAGTAAGCCACCTGCAACAATAGAATGGGAATAAATATTTCTAAAAAATAATTTTTGATATTTTTTAAAATATCAAAAATTTTAAATAAAAATTTATATGCTCTCTTTTTTTCTTACATCTTATAATTATATAAGCAATAAGTTATATTTGAAATCATTCTAGTTTTCTTTAATTTTAATACATTCATATTAAAATTAAAGATAAACTTATATTTATTATATAAATTTTATAAAAATAAAGTTAGAATCTTATGAGAATTTTCAAGGAAGAAGTATGCACGGAAAAATAGCAATTTATATGGATTCAACAGGACGTGGAACTGTAACTAATTCAGCTAAAATATTTTTTGAGTTTAACCGCCAAATTTGGAGTGATAAAAGAAGTATGCCAAGTGCTGGAATGCTAGTAGAGTTTCGCTCAGATGGCAAAACTATTACCGGAATTCGCCCTTCTAAATTTCAAGAATTTAAAGAAGGTGATTTTATTACTGAAAATGACTTTTGGAAAACAGATAATGATGATGAGCTTGAAGATTTGCAAAATACTCGTAGAAGTGCATATGTAACAGAACTTTATCGCAATACAGATTATGACACTATAGAAAAAATTCCTCTTTCTTTTACTATACCGCAAGCTATACAAAAATATTTTTCAGGAGAAATTCTTTCTGTAGAAGCTTTAAAATCTAACATTCAAGATGAAAAAGAAATTCCATGTATTTTGGACTATATTATCATAAAGCGTTTTTTAAACAAAGCTCTTGATACTTTAATTTTTATGGACAATTCTATAGATCAAACACAATTTAGTGTTTTAAAAAGTATAATAATGCATCTTGAGAATTCCTATACAGATATGAAAGATAAACATAAAATGTTTAATATTAATAAAATTTTCAATGAAACATTTTTATCACTTCAGTGTCATTATCAAGCGCTTCTTGCCACTATAGATACAAGAACAAATCGTTCAGCTTCCCTAGAATCTCAAATTAAAAATCTCAATCTTGAATTAAATTCAAAAGCCAATATCAATCCTGAAAAAGCTAAAGCTAAACAAGAACGCTTAGAAAAGCTTCAAAAAGAAAATGAGTATTACAAAACCTCACTTAAACGTCTCATTGCCATTAAAGAAGATTTTTATAAAAAAAATTTAAGTATTTTTGAAAATGCTTTTAAATTATCTAAAGAAAAACTTTTTTCAAAGATTATAACAGGACTTAATTTATGTGCAACCATTATGGATATGAAAATTTGGAAACTTTCTTTAAAATCATCGGGAGTAAAAAACTCGTATTTTACAAGAAGTAATATAGAAAATTCTTTTTGTTCCTTATCCTTTGCTGAACACTATTTAAGTCGCCTTAATAAATCAGCACTTAATCCTTTTGATCACAAACTTTTACTTTATATTCAAAAAATTTCCAAAGAACAAAGAAAAAAATTTTTAGTCGTTACCTCAGATCTTGATTTGCTTTGCAAAATTAAAATTGAAATTTTTTCTTTAAATCCTTATTATCTTGTAAAATATGCCCCAAAAAAAGTTAATTACCAATCCTTAATGAGAGATAATACTTTTGATATAGTTTATATTGATGAAAAACATATTTGGGATAGTGCTGCAGATATTATACTAGAAGGAAAACACTTTGATAAAACAGGAAAAACAAAATTTAAACTTATTTAACTATAAATTTTTAAGTTAAATACCGCTATAATTTCAAAGCCTAAGCAGTATAGCATTTAAAGATTCAACAAAAATATTTAACTGTGAATGTATAATTTACTGTGTCTGTGGCTTCGTTTGAGTTTTTTAAGTTAAAACGAGAAGTTGCAGCCTTTAAAAATTATCTAGCGGTTCTCTTGACTTCTTGGAGTCGTTTAAAGTTAGCTGTTTAGGTTTTAAGGAGATATATGAAAATATTAATTTTAGGCAGTGGTGCAAGAGAATACTCCATAGCTTTAGCTTTAAAACAAACTACAAAAAATTTAGATTTGTACTTTTCTCCTGGTAATGGAGCTACTCAAAATCTTGGGATTAACTTAGATACTAAAGATATTAATGAGCTTGTAAATTATGCCAAAGAAAATAAAATAGATCTTTGTATAGTAGGAAGTGAAGATTTTTTAGCAAAGGGAGTTGTTGATATTTTTAAAAAAAATAATTTAGCCATTTTTGGACCAACAAAAGCTGCAGCAATGCTTGAAAGCTCTAAAATTTTTATGAAAAATTTTTTAAATAAATACAATATTAAAACTGCAAAATTTTTAACTACCGGCAATTTAGACGAAGCTAAAAGTTTCATACAAAAATTAACTCTACCTATTGTTATAAAAGCAGATGGTCTATGTGCTGGAAAAGGTGTAATCATTGCTTTAACACGCGAAGAAGCAATAAGTGAAAGTAAAAAAATGCTCAGCGGAGAAAGCTTTGGCGATGCTGGGAAATCTATAGTTATTGAAGAGTTTTTAGAAGGATATGAACTTAGTGTTTTTGCTATTTGCGATGGGAATGATTTTATTCTTTTACCTGTAGCACAAGATCATAAAAAACTTTTAGATGGAGATAAAGGACCAAATACTGGAGGTATGGGTGCTTATGCTCCAAGCCATTTGGCCAATGAAGAACTTTTAAATAAAATAAAAAAAGATATTATTATACCAACCTTAGAAGGAATGAAAAAAGAGAATAAGGAATTTTATGGAGTTCTTTTTATAGGCTTAATGATAGTGAAAAATGAACCTTATGTTTTGGAATTTAATGTGCGTTTTGGAGATCCAGAATGTGAAGTTTTAATGCCTTTAATTAAAAATCCTCTTGAGCTTATTTTAGCTTCAACTCAAAAACGTTTAAAAGATGTAAGACTTGATTTAAAAGATGAATTTGCTATAGGAGTAGTTTGCGCAAGTAAAAATTACCCCTATAAAAATTCAGAAAAAAGTGAAATTATCATAAAAAATATTCCCAAAAACTCTCATATTTCTTATGCTGGAGTTAGCTTAGAAAACGATAAGCTTATGGCAAATGGGGGTCGTATTCTAGTATGCGTTGGTTTAGGTAAGAGTCTTAATGACGCCAAGCAAAAAGCTTATGAATTATGTGATAATATTCATTTTGAAGGAAAACAATTTAGAAAAGATATTGGATTTTGGGCTTTTAAACAATGAAAGAAGATTTATTTGATAAACTTGAACGTGAAAATTTAGAAATTGCTAGTTTCTATAAAAGAGCATTGGCTTATTTAATAGATAATATAATTTTATCTTTCATAGTTTTTATTATATTTTATAATCAATTTTCTATAGCAAAAGATGCATTTGAAATAACACAAATTTTAGGAAATTTCTCGTTAGGTTTTATACTCCTTCATTTTTTTTATCATACCCTCTTTACTTATATGTATGGAGCAAGCTTAGGGAAAATGGTTTGCAAAATTATGATTATAGATGAAGATTTATTTGATAAACCAACGCTAAAACAAAGCTGTATAAGATCTGCCATAAGACAAATAAGCGATATGGCTTTTATGTTAGGTTTTGCATGGGCTCTAGGAAATAATTTACGTAAAACTTGGGAAGATTACATAGCAAGGACAATTGTTGTTAATGCTGCGTAAGATTTTCTTGCTTTTAGGAAGTACTTTTATTCTTAATGCAGTAGAAGTAAATATCTATGCTTTAGATGTAAAAAAAGAAAAAAATATAATTACCGCAAATAAAGATGTTGTTATTTTTTCTGATTTTTATTTTATTACTGCAAATAAAGCAATTTATAACGAAACAAATCAAGAAGTAGAGCTTTTTGGCGATGTAAATGTTCTAAGAGGACAAAATGAACGCTTGCATTCAAATTATGCCAAAATTAAACTCAATACCGATGAAGCAAAATTTCAAAATTTCTTTTTTTCTAATAATAATCTTGAAGTATGGTTTCAAAGCAAAAATAGCTATTTAAGTAACAATAAATTTGAAAGTCATATTTCTAGTGTCTCAAGCTGCAATGTTGAAGATCCTGATTGGGAAATTCGTTTTAGCGATGGATGGCTTAATAGAAAAAGCAATTTTATTCATCTTTATAATGCAAAATTATATGTTAAAGGTATTCCAATTTTTTATTTGCCCTATTTTGGTTTTAGTGCAGATACACATAGACAAAGTGGATTACTTATCCCTCAAATTGTTTTAAAAAAGAATGAAGGACTTTATTATAGACAACCAATCTATATAACTTATAAAGATAATTGGGATTTAGAATTAAATCCTCAAATTAGAACAAAAAGAGGTTTTGGTTTATATTCTGATTTAAGATTTGTGGATTCTTTATATTCTATGGGGAATTTAAATTTTGGTCTTTTCAGAGAAAAAAAACAATATTATCTTAAAGAAAATTTAAAAAATCAAACTCATGGGGGTATAGAATTAAAATATTTAAGGAATAATCTTATTAAAGGCTTACTTGGAGACAATTTTCAAGAAAGTTTATGGATAGATGTAACCTATCTTAATGATATAGATTACTTTAATCTTGGTCCTAGCAATTACAATGATTTAACTTCACTTGTTACATCAAAAATTAACTATTTTTTAGCAGATGAAAATAATTTTTACGGAGCTTATGCAAAATACTATATTGATACTTCAAAAGTAAATAATAAAGATACTTTACAAGAATATCCATCTTTTCAATATCATAGATTTTTAAATTCCTTATGGGGAGAAAATATTCGTTATTCTTTTGATGCATCTTTTCATAATTATTATAGACAAGTAGGGCCTTATGCCAATCAACTAAATTTAACTCTGCCTTTTTCTTATCACGATGTTTTCTTTAATGACTTTTTACATTTTACTTTTACTGAAAATTTTTATGCCTCTTTTGTTAATTATGCTCAAGATCCTCAAAAAAGCAAAGAGCATCTTTTTAAAAATACCCATGAATTTAATTTATACACCGATCTATCAAAATCATATAATGATTTCTTTCATACTCTAAATTTTGGAATTAATTATTTATTACCTGGAGCAAAATCAGGTTTCATAACAGAAGACTATCTCAAATCAGAAAATGAGGAAGAAAACTCAAAACTATATGTAGTACAATATTTTTACAATCAACTTGGAGAGAAAAAAATTAAACATCGTTTTAATATTAATTATTTAAATCGCCAAGATAAATTTGATAAAATAGAAAATTTATTTACTTACTATTATAATGATTATATCAATTTTAATAATGAAATAAAATATTCTTATTTACAAAATCGTTTTAGTAAAATTTTAAATCAATTACAAACTAGCGTTATTCCTAAATTTAATTGGAACTTTTCACATGCTTATCAAAATGATGAATATGGAAAATACAGCTTTATAAGTACACAAGCTAATTATAAATTTAATCAAAATTATTATATTTTTGGTGGAATTTGGCTTGATACTCAAAGATCTCATGCTAATATGTGGGAAATTGGATATACTTACCAAAGAAAATGTTGGAATTACTCCTTAGTCTATAGAGAAAAAATTGACCCTCAACTTACAAGTGGAGGAATTAGCGCTAAAAACCAAAGTGGTGTTTATTTTGTATTTAACTTTTATCCTATAGGAGGAGTTAAATACGACTTTTCTTTACAAGAAAATGAAAATAAAATTTAAAAGGATTATTTTGTTTAATTCATTTTTAAAAAAAATAACTAATACTCTTTTTGGAGAAAAAGGAAATCAAATGCAATATGATATACAAATTAATAAAAATTTAGAAACTTTTTATATAGATAAAGTCGCTAAACAAGCTCTAGGTTCTGTTTTAATGCAAGTTGGAAAAAGTGTTGTTTTAGCAACTGTTGCCAAAGAGGATAAAAAAGTTGAAGAAGATTTTTTACCTTTAACGGTTCAATATATTGAAAAAACATATGCCGCAGGAAAAATCCCTGGCGGGTATGTAAAAAGAGAAACTAAACCTAGTGATACAGAAACTTTAAATGCAAGAATTATTGATAGAAGTTTAAGACCATTATTTCCAAAAGGCTATCTTTATCCTACACAAATTACTTTGATGATACTTTCAGCTGATCAGGAAACAGATTTGCAAGTAATAAGTCTAAATGCTGCAAGTATTGCTCTTTATATAAGCGGAATTCCTATTAAAGCTCCAGTATGTGGAGTACGTATTGCAAAAATTAATGAAGAATTTATTCTTAATCCAAACAATCAAGAACTTCAAAAAAGCTCTTTAGATCTTTATGTATCTGGTGTAAAAGATGAACTTTTAATGATAGAAATGAGAGCATTGCCAAGTAAAGACAACAATATTCAAAAAATGAATGAATTAAGCGAAGATGAAACAATAAAGGCTTTAGAAATAGCCCAACAAGCAATTTATGAAGCATCTTGTATTTATGAAAAGACTTTTGCTAAACACAAAAAAGAAATTGACATTGAATTAAAAGAACAAATAGAAAATAACGAGCTTTTTGAATTTATAGAAAAAAACTATTTAGATGATATCAAAAATGCTATTAATCAAATGGCAAAAAGCGAAAGAGCAAGCGAACTTGATAAAATTTCTCAAAAAATCTTAAATTTTCACTCCAATGAAGGATGGAATCAAGAAGAAATTTTAAATATCCTATTTCTGATTAAAAGAAAAATTATAAGGGAACAAATTATTTATGAAAGAAAAAGAGCTGATGGAAGAGCTTTAGATGAAGTGCGTCCTATTGATATAGAAACAAATATTTTACCAAATGCACACGGATCCTGTCTTTTTACAAGAGGACAAACTCAAGCACTTGTAGTAGCTACTTTAGGCAATGATAACGATGCACAAATGATAGATTTACTTACAGAAAAAAATCCTATCAATGAGCGCTTTATGTTTAATTATAATTTTCCAGGATTTAGTGTTGGAGAAGCAAGTCCTATAAAAGCACCTGGTAGAAGAGAGTTAGGGCATGGAAATTTAGCTAAAAGAGCTCTTTATCCAAGCATAAATGAAGATTATCCTTATGTCATTCGCTTAGTAAGCGAAATTTTAGAAAGCAACGGATCAAGTTCTATGGCTTCAGTATGTGGCGGTTCTTTAGCTTTAAGAGCTGCTGGAGTACAAAGCATTGATCTTATAGCAGGTGTTGCTATGGGGCTTATTTTTGAAAAAGACAAATATGCCATATTAACTGATATTATGGGCTTAGAAGATCATGATGGAGATATGGATTTTAAAGTAGCTGGAAATAAAAATGGTATTACTGCTCTACAAATGGATATAAAACTTGGTGGTATAGATAAAAAAATATTAAAAGAAGCTCTTGTACAAGCAAAAGAAGCAAGAATTCATATTCTTAATATTATGCAAAAGGCTAATGAAAATATTATAGTCAATGAAGAAATTTTACCAAAATTAGAATTATTTAAAATCGATCCTTCAAAAATTGTTGATATCATAGGACAAGGTGGAAAAACAATCAAAGAAATTGTTGAAAAATTTGATGTTTGTATTGATATTGATAGAGATAAGGGTGAAATAAAAATTGCAAGCAGTAATAACGAATGTATAAAACTAGCTAAAGAATACATCTTAAATATCATTAAAGGAAAGAAAAGGGAAGCCCTTAAAGATATTTCAGAATTTGAACTTCATCAAGAATTTATAGGAGTTGTAAAAAAAGTCGCTTCATTTGGTACTTTTATTGAACTTAAAAATGGTATAGATGGACTACTTCATAGTTCTAAAATCAAAAATCCACTTAATGTTGGCGATGAAATAAAAGTTAAAATTAATGAAATCAAAAATGGAAAAATTTCCATAGATTTAGTAAATGAATGATATTATCACCCATCCTTTAGAGCCATTTTTTGATAAAAATTCAAAAATACTGATTTTAGGCTCTTTTCCTTCTATAAAATCAAGACTTAGTGGATTTTATTATCAACATCCAAGAAATCATTTTTGGAAAATTTTAGAAAAATTATACCAAGTAAAATCATTAAATAACATCGAAACTCAAAAAAAATTTCTAAAAATGCATCATATAGCCTTATGGGATGTTTTACAAAGTTGTAAAATTAAAAATTCAGATGATAAAAGCATAAGCTTTGTGAAGATGAATGATTTAAGTCAAATTCTAAACAAAGCAAAAATTGAAAAAATAGCTATAACAGGTCAAAAAGCTTTTACTTTATTTAAAAAATATCAAGAATCTTTTATAAAAGAAACTTATCCTAATATTCGAATTTTAACCCTTCCTTCAAGCTCACCTGCCAATTTGAATTTTAGCTTTGAACAACTTGTTCATAAATATCAAGTTATATTAGATTAAACACAAAGGAAAAAAATGAAAAAAATTTGTTTTGTATGTTTAGGAAATATTTGTCGTTCCCCTATGGCTGAATTTATTATGAAAGATTTAATTCAAAAAGACAGTACCATATCTGTAGAAGTAACAAGTGCTGGAACTTCTGGATATCACGATGGAGAAGATATGCACATAAAAACAAAAGAACAACTTAAAAAAGCTAACATTAAAGCAGATGGATTTATCAGTAAAAAACTAACACAAGCTATATGCGATAACAATGATTACATCGTAGTTATGGATAATTCTAATTTTAATAATGTCTTAAAAGATTTTAAAAATACAAAAAATAAAATTTTAAAACTTACTCAATTTGCAAAAGAACTAAACTACGATGAAGTTCCAGACCCTTGGTTTACACATAATTTTGACGAAACTTATAAAATAATTTCTTTAGCTTGTAATAATCTTTTAAATTTTTTAAAATCAAACTGAAAAATTTAATCATTTTTAAAAAGTTTAATAGCTAATGACTTTGCTTTACTTTGATCTGTATCTTTTTTTAAGGTTTTATAAATTTTGCTTACATAATCTTCTAAAATAGTATGAGAATTAATACGTTTTTCATTTTTTTTAGGAATTATTTTATGATATTCTCCATCATTATTTAACTCATAAGATAGTATATTATCATCAAGCTGTAAATGTAAAATTTTAGAAAGCTTAGCTCTACTTCTTTCATCAAAAATAGGAGACATTAGCTCTAGTCTCCTTTCTAAATTTCTAGGCATCCAATCAGCACTTGAAATAAAATAATTTGGCTCACTATGTTTAAAATAAAATATTCTTGCGTGTTCTAAATATTTACCAACAATACTTTTAACTCTAATGTTTTTACTATAAGTTTCACCTGGTCTTAAACAACAAATTCCACGCACAATAAGATCAATCTTAACACCTTTAATAGATGCCTCATATAAAGCTTTAATGATATCAGGATCAACTAAAGAATTCATTTTAGCAATGATTTCACCCTCTTGCTCTTTTAAGCTTTCTATACGAATCATTTCAAGAATTTTTTCTTTAATTTGATTAGGACTCATTGCTAAAGTTTTTAAAGTTCTATTTTTATTAAACCCTGAAAGAATATGAAAAAAGCTGGTTGTATCTTTTGCAAATTCTTCTCTGCTAGTAAAATAACTTACATCAGTATAAATTTTAGCACTACTTGCATTATAATTTCCCGTGCTTAAATGAACATAGAATTTAAGCTTTTCATTATGTTTTCTAATTACTTGTGAAACTTTAGCATGCACTTTAAATCCAGTTATACCATAAATCACGTGAGCACCTGCATCTTCTAAAGCTTTAGCCCAATGTAGATTATTCTCTTCATCAAATCTTGCCTTAAGCTCAACCATAACCGTTACTTGTTTCCCATCACTTGCAGCATCAATTAAAGCTTGAACTATATTTGAGTTTTTCTCAACCCTATAAAGTGTCATTCTTATAGATATAACCTCTGGGTCTTTGCTTGCTTCTTTTATAAATTTATATACAGGATCAAAGCTTTCAAAAGGTTGTAATATCATTATATCTTCTTTATCGATGGCATTAAAAATTGAAGTATTTTCATTAAAAGGAGGCAATACTTTTGGAGTATAAAGAGGATTTAAAAGATGAGTAAAAGTTTTATTTTCAATAATCTGCCAAAGTGCTGGTAAATTTAAAAGTATAGAATACTCATATACATCTTTATTAAAAATTTTCATATGAGTATTTAAAAATTCCATAATCTGCTCATCTGCATTTTCCTGAATTTGAAGTCTTACAAAAGCACCTTTTCTACGAAGCTTTAAACCTTGTTCTAAAATCATCATAAAATCATCAGCTTCTTCTTCTTCTATAACTAAATCAGCATTTCTTGTAACTCTAAAAGCCGCAGAAGAAAGAAGTTTATAACCTGGAAAAATATCTTCTATATGAGGATTTACTATACTTTCAATAGGAACATAAATATTTGAACTTACTTCATAAAATCTTGGCAATACTCTAGGAATTCTAATCATTCCAAATTTAATAAGTTCAGGATTATTTTTATCACAAATTTTAACAACCAAAGAAAAAGATAAATTATTTAAATGCGGAAAAGGATGCGTAGCATCTACTGCTATAGGAACAATTACAGGAAAAATATAAGAGAAAAAATATTCATCACATTTTGCTTTTAAATTTTTATCAAGTTTTTCATAAGACTTAATAAATAAATTTTCTTTTTCAAGTTCTTTAGTAATTTGAATAAAATATTTTTCTAAAAGTTTTTGTTCTTGATGAAGATATTTTCGAATCTCTTTTAATTGCTTTAAAGGAGTCATTTCATCGCTACTACTTGCATTGATCCCAGCAGAAAAAAGTTGTTTTAATCCTGCAACTCTAATCATATAAAATTCATCTAAATTAGTACAATAAATTGCAATAAATTTTAATTTCTCAAGTAAAGGTAAGTCTTTAGAACATTGATCTAAAACACGAGAATTAAATTTAAGCCAAGAAAGTTCTCTATTTAGAAACATACTAGGATTAATTTGCATTCAAAACTCCTTTTTATAATGCATAATATTTATTTTAATAATATTATAAATTTATTAAAAACTTTACTAAATTTCAATAAAAAATAAAATAATAAATCTTTTTTGATTAATTAAGAGTAAATATATCCTTAAATTAATATTAAATATATATTAGCTAAAATTCCAATTTTTATTTTCCTATTATCAATTTCTAAAGGAGATTTTTTTTGAAGCATAAAAAACCTTTTTTAAATCTTTTTAATGTTTTTCTAATTCTTCTTGTAACTTTTTTTATCATTGGTTTTTATACTTTCTATAATGCAAAAGGAACCTCTTATCTAAGCAATGCTAGTGAATCTTGTAATAATTGCCATATTATGAATGAAGTTTATAATGACTATCTTGCAGGACCTCACTCTAAAAAAATTGCCGGGGAACCAAGAGCTACTTGTTCTGATTGTCATTTACCGCATAATTTTATCAATAAATGGATTGCAAAAGCCCAAAGTGGGCTAGGACACGCTTATGCATTTACATTTAAGCTTGATGAATTACCGACTAATCTTAGTGCCAATGAAAAAAGTAAAAAAATGGTTCAGGATAATTGCATTCGTTGTCATGCAGACTATGCAGCAAGTGCAATAAATGCAACAACAAACCATCATTCAAATAATGCTTTAAATTGTGCTTCTTGCCATAGTGGCGTAGGACACAAACTTGGATTTTAATTATTAGGAGGAAATATTATGAATAAAAAAGTTTTATACCCTGGTATAATCACTTTAATTATTTTAATTGCTGGAGTTCTTTGGCTCAATAACGATATAAGCAAAAAACAGCAAGAAAGCTTAGGTGGAATTGATAGTAAAAATTTTGTTGAATTAAGCGATGATAACCCTACTTTTGATACTTGGGGAAAGAATTTTCCGGATCATTTAGATATGTATTTAAAAGTTGAACAGGAAAAACCAATTCCAACAGAATATGGTGGAAATTTAGCTTATTCTAAACTTATACGTTATCCACAACTGACTGTACTTTGGGCTGGTTATCCTTTTGCTCTTGATGCAAACGAAGAAAGAGGACATTTCTGGGTTCAAGTTGATCAAATGGATACAGCAAGAAATAATAAAGATTTTTTAAATGCGCATGGATATAAAGCATTTCAAGGACAACCAACTGCTTGTATGAACTGCCATAGTGGATGGACTCCTTGGCTTATTAAAAATGTTGCAAAAAATGACTGGATTGCTTTTAATACTACCAAATACTGGACTATGATTAAAAATATTCCTGATAATATGACTACACCTACCAATATACCAGAACATGAAAGTATACATGGTGGAAAAAGAATGGGTGTAACTTGTGCCGATTGTCATAATCCAAATGATATGAGTTTAAGACTTACCAGACCTGCAGCCATTAATGCTTTAGTTGCAAGAGGATATGAAAAAGATCCTATACAAGGAATTAAAGCCACTAGAGAAGAAATGAGGACTCTTGTTTGCTCTCAATGTCACGTTGAATACTACTTTAAACCAACAGGAACAAAAGTAAAAGTAATCGGCGAAAGTATAGCAAATGATAATACCAAAAAATGGTGGGATGGAACTCAAAAGACATATGATGAATTTGATTCTTGGAGAGATGGTAATAAAGCTATTGAAATTGAAGCTGATGGGTTAGAGTTAGTTTTCCCTTGGGCAGAATGGAAAAAAGGACAACCATTTAGAATTGAAATGTTTGATGATTACTATGAAAAAGTACGTTCTATATTTGCAAAAGATTGGGATCATAAGATAACTGGTGCGCCTATGCTTAAAATTCAACATCCAGAAAGTGAATTATATAGTGGTGGAGTTCATGCTGCTAATGGAGTAAGCTGTGCTGATTGTCATATGCCTTATATTAGAAAAGGTGCTAAAAAACTTACTAAACATAATATCACTTCACCTTTACAAGATATCAATTCAGCTTGTAAAACTTGTCATACTCAAAGCGAAAGTTATCTAAAAGCACAAATTAAAGATATTCAAAATTCAGTAGCATATGATTTAAGAACTGCTGAATATGCTATCGTAAGTCTTATTCAAGATATTAAAACCCTAAGAGATAGCTTATCTAATATGCCAGAATATAAAAATAATAATCAAAAAATCAACGATGAATTAAAAGAAGTTTTAGAACTTCATAGAAAAGCTCAAATGAGAGCAGATTTTGTTGGTGCTGAAAACTCTACTGGTTTTCACAATCCTAGAGAAGCATCAAGAATGTTATTACAAGCTGTAGATATGGCAAGGCTTGGACAAGCTAAACTTGTAGAAATTGCAACTTCTAATAAAATAAATAATTTTAAAATTTCTAATTTAGGGTTTGAAGATATTCAAAAATTAAATCCTGGAGAAATTTATTATAAAACAGATCTTAATGGACATAAAGCTGGAGAGAGATATTATAAACATTCTAATATTAATGGAAATCCTCCAAAAGAGCTTTTAGAAAACGATAAAAATATCAAACCTTACAATTATCAAATTGTTGATAAAAAATAAAAAATTTGGAAGATAAATTTTTATCCTTATCTTCCAAATTCCAAATTTCACTTTTATTTTATACTCCTATTTTATAATAAATTAAAAACAAAAAAAGGAAAATGATGAATAAGCATCAATTATTTAGACAAATTCATATTTATATTAGTTTATTTTTCTTACCTATGGCATTTATTTTTTCTATTACAGGTATTGCATATATTTTTGGCTTTAAACAAGATGTTGGAATAAAAGAGGAAAATTATATAATTAAACAAGTTATAAAAGATGAAGAGCAAGGAAATTTTTTACTTAATTTTTTAAAAGAAAATAACTTAAGTATTCCATCAAATACAAAAATATTTAAAGATCAAAGAAATAACAGCATCAGTATTGGCGGAGTGCATTATCAAGCAAGTATCCTCAAGATAAATGAAAATGAATATAAAATTACAACTAAAAAAAGAAGTTTATTGGGTGATTTAATAATGTTGCATAAAAATAAAGGAGCATGGTATTTTTCTGTGCTTTCAATAGCTTTTGGATGTGCATTATTTTTTCTTTATTTCTCAGGCTTGTTTATTACTTTATTTGCAAGTAAAAAAAATAGAAAAAAGCAAATTTATGTGCTATTGCTGGGTATTTTTATCACTTTTTTATTAGCCTATTTAAGTCTTTAATTAAGGCTAATTTTAAGCAAATTTATATATAATACCCATTTTAAAGGACAGATGGGTGAGTGGCTGAAACCACACCCCTGCTAAGGGTGCAGATCTTAACGGGTCTCGAGGGTTCAAATCCCTCTCTGTCCGCCACTATAAAATTTTATATTATCTTTAAAACTCTTACCAATCCAATAAATATTTAATATTCTAAAAACTTTTTAATATTAAAAGATTGATTTAAAACTTTATCTGTTTTGTTGTAATTTGTAAGCTAACATTT
>NZ_JAENKR010000249.1:0-225 GCF_016598965.1 Campylobacter sp. TTU-622 | reverse complement strand
ATTTAACCTTAAAAAATGATTCTAGTGCAACCATTACAAGTGGTGTTACTAATAAAGGTAGCGGAACTATCTTCGTAAATAACCAAGGAACTATAGATAAGGATAGTAGTGGTAATAACTTAACCAATAATGGAAGCGGTGCCATAATCATAGAAGACTGGCTTGTTACTTCAGATGAATCAGGCAAATTAGACACTATAGTTGTAGGTGGAGATAATAAAGACA
>NZ_JAENKR010000248.1:0-250 GCF_016598965.1 Campylobacter sp. TTU-622 | reverse complement strand
AATTATAAAGCCATCTTTACTTCAACCTTTATCCCACCAAATAATGAATATCAAAACTATGGCATTATGGCAGCAATTGATCATATCAACGCTTTAAAAGATATAGTTAAAAACTATCCTGAATTTAAAAATTTGCCTAAAATTTATGGGGGGGGGTCTTATGGTGGATACTTATCCTTACTTATAGCCAAAATTGCTCCTTGGTATGTAGATGGGGTGGTTGATAATTCAGGTTCAGCCTTGCCACCTT
>NZ_JAENKR010000247.1:0-259 GCF_016598965.1 Campylobacter sp. TTU-622 | reverse complement strand
TAAGTTATAATCTACAGCTTTAAAATTCTTAAATGTAAAACAATTTAAATCATTATGATATATAAGACCATCGCTTCTTTTTTCCTTAACTTTTCTCATTATATTTCCTTTGTCTTCGTCTTAAATATCATTTTAACAGAAATAAACTTACTTTTTACTTTAAAAATATAAAAAAACTATAAATAAGATATAAAAAATATAAGAATTATTAATATTTTTTTAAATAAATATAAGCCCCAATCTTTTACCGACATTTTGC
>NZ_JAENKR010000246.1:0-291 GCF_016598965.1 Campylobacter sp. TTU-622 | reverse complement strand
TAGTGTAGATAAAGATGGTTATATGGGAGAAGACTTTAATAAAGCTGCAGGATTACCAGATGATTTTAAAATACATAAATCTACTTTGGATGAGATAGAGAGAGTAGCTGAAAATAACTCTTATACTTCAGATATAAAAAAATATTTAGGTATAGATAAATACTATACAAACATAGATATGGCTGAAACCATAAAACAATATTATAATCAATTTAATCAAATTGTTAATCATAGTTTTAACGATGCCAATAAAACAAGTTTCACTGAAGCAGATATTAATTCTATGCCTAA
>NZ_JAENKR010000245.1:0-296 GCF_016598965.1 Campylobacter sp. TTU-622 | reverse complement strand
AGGCGTTATTAAAGCAGGAAATGATGCAATCCACATTGATGGAAGTGATAGAGATATTGAAGGCGAAGGCATAGACGTAAAAGGTAGATTAGAAGGTGGTAATGCTGGTATTTATATAGGAGCAGGCAAACAAGTAAATACAAGCATCACCGTATCTGGAACCATTCAAGGTGATAATGGTGGTATTATTAATACTGGAACCATAGGACAAAAAGATGCAGATGTTCAAACACACGGCATCACCATTGAAAATGGTGGAACTATTACTTCTAAAAATGGTAGCGGTATTTTAAATA
>NZ_JAENKR010000244.1:0-299 GCF_016598965.1 Campylobacter sp. TTU-622 | reverse complement strand
ACAATGGTGAGGCTATTTATCTTGGTAATACTGAGATTACTACTTTTACTAATAGTGGGACTATAAGTAGCAATAGTGGTCATGGGATCAACATAGCTAGTGGAACAACTATAGAAACTTTTACTAATAGTGGAACTATACAAGGCGGTAATGGTAGTAGAAAAAATGGAATAAATATAGCTGGTTCTACTATAAATACTTTAACCAACAGCGGAACTATAACAGCTATAAATACTGGTGTTAGTATTTCAAGTGCTAGTATTCAAACTTTTACTAATGAGAAATTGATAAGTAGTGAT
>NZ_JAENKR010000243.1:0-324 GCF_016598965.1 Campylobacter sp. TTU-622 | reverse complement strand
TTGTGCATTAACATCTTTTAAATTTTCATAAATTCCACTTTGTATATATAAAGCCCTAGCCCTATCATTTGGTGATAATTTTAGCTTTAAAAGATCGGTTAAAACACTCAAGGCCTTTTCATTTTGATTGGTATTTTGTAAAGTATCTAAATAAATAAATTCTAAATTTGGACTAAAAAGATTAATCCCTTTTAAATTTTGATAATCAATTGCCTTTGGCGCATAAGTTAAAATAGTTGTTTGCATATTATGATCATTTGCATAAGTAAGTAAAGCATCATAAAGCTCTACCATATTAAAATTCATAGGAAAACTCTCTAAAAT
>NZ_JAENKR010000242.1:0-369 GCF_016598965.1 Campylobacter sp. TTU-622 | reverse complement strand
GGTTTTATAGATTTTAATAAAAAAAGATATTATTTAGATAATATTGAAGCTTCAGGTTATGTTGATAAAGTTAAAATTAGTTTAGATGGCAAAATGGATCCAATTGAAATTCCAAAACTTAATTTAAGTTTAAATAAGCAAAAGCTTGATTTTAATTTTAAAAAAGCTAATTATAAACAAGCAGATTTAAGTGCAAGTAAAATTTATATTTATGATTTAATGGATGAAAATAAAGCAGGAATTTACTTACATATTATATCTAATAACTTAAAACTAGATCAAAAGCTCTGGAAAGCACTAGATTTTTATGATGTTAAAATACCATTTTTTCAAAAAGAAGGAAAAACAAAAACCGATTTTACTTTAGAT
>NZ_JAENKR010000241.1:0-375 GCF_016598965.1 Campylobacter sp. TTU-622 | reverse complement strand
ATCTATTTTAGCTAGCAAAATCATATCGCCACTTTTTAAAAAAGGCAAACTCTCTTTGTAAAGATGTCTAAAACGCCTTTTGATAAGATTTCTGCACACTGCATTACCTATTTTTTTAGAAACACTAAAGCCGACTTTATTTGTGGAGTTGTGATTTTCTTTAAAAAAAATGGCAAAATGCTTGTCATGCCATTTTTTATTGCTTTTATAAGTGTTATCAAACTCTTTTTTAGTTTTTAGGGTAAGCAAGGGTTAGCCTTAGATAGCTAGTTTTTTTCTACCTTTTGCTCTTCTTGCATTGATTACTTTTCTACCATTTTTAGTTTGCATTCTCACTCTAAAACCATGAGTTCTTTTTCGTGGTGTGTTATGAGG
>NZ_JAENKR010000240.1:0-375 GCF_016598965.1 Campylobacter sp. TTU-622 | reverse complement strand
ATGTTGGGTATTATACGGCGCAAAAGAGGCGCGCAGAGTCCCTGTGACGCCAAGTTCCGCCAGCAATGGCTGGGCGCAATGTTGCCCGGCCCGGAGCGCAATACCGTATTCCGCCAGCAGCGTCACCATATCGCCGTGGTGCTCGCCGACAAAATCAAAGGCCAGCAGGCTGGAGTCCTGGCAGCGGAACGAACGAAAGCCCGGGCGTTTCGCCAGTGCGTCTTCCGCCAGCGTCGCCAGCCCCCGGCTCCAGTTTTCGGCCTGTTCAATATCGATATCGGACAGCCATTCCAGCGCAGCGCTCAGGCCGATGACCCCGGCGACGTTCGGCGTCCCCGCTTCCAGCTTCCAGGGAGCGCTTTGAGTGGTGAAGCC
>NZ_JAENKR010000023.1:0-19294 GCF_016598965.1 Campylobacter sp. TTU-622 | reverse complement strand
AATTTGTTGTTGCAATGATTACCCCATTAAATTTCTCTATTTGCTCTAAAAAAATATTTTGCATTTGATTATGCATTTTATCACTTCCGCTACTGCTTTCTATCCTTGTGCTTAAAAACTGATCAGCCTCATTAAGTAAAAGTATAGGATTTTGATTACAAGTTTGAGTGATATTTTTATAAGTATCAAAAATTTTTCTTACATTTTGCTCGCTTTCTCCAACCCATTTACTTAAAATCTTAGAACAATCAAAACTAAGAACCGATTTTTTCATTGATTTAGCTAAAGAAAGAGCTGACATAGTTTTACCCGTTCCAGCTGGACCATAAAAAATGATTTTTGCTTCGATATTCTTGCTTGTCTTAATACCCCATTTAGTGAGTCTTTCTAAAACCTTCTTATCTTGTTGTTTTAAAATGGTATCTAAAAGCTCTTTAGTTTGCTTAGGCATTATAATATCGTTTATATCAGTATTTGGCTCTATAAGTTCAAAAATATCTTGCTCTTTTAAGACACTTTCTAATTTAATTTTTTTATTTTGTTTTGGTTCAAAATTTACAATTCTTTGCAAAATTTTATCACTGATAAAAAAACTCTTTGCGAGCTCTCCAAAATCTTGTAGATACTCATCATATTCGATTAAATCAAGATCAATAAGTCTTGAACCCTCTTCTAAAAACTTTTTATTAGTTCTTTTGTCTAAATCATTTTCACTAATCAAAGAAAGTAAAAAATTAAATTCTCTCGAACTAGAATTTTCATTTGTTAAGGCATATTCTTCTTTTAAAAGTGCTAAAAATAAAATCTGTTCTTTATGATTTAGTTTATTTTCTTTAAAAATATCAGCTAAAACGTTATAAAATTTACTTAGTTTTAAACGATCTTTAATATGTTTTTCAAATTCTTTAATTTGATTTTTAAGCTCAAGATTATAAAAATTAAGTTTAATAAAACTTAGTTTCTCATAAAGCTCGATTTTATAAAACTCATCTTTTAAATATTCTAAAAAATTCTCATAAGGATCTTTTTTGTCAAGTTTTAATTTAGGCTTATCCTCTAAAAAATCTAAAAAATACTCACTTAAACTAATATCACTTTGCAAAAGATTTAATTTTGAATTAGAAAGCTTACTCGCTCTAGAGCTTTTTAAAAAATTTAAACTTTGGGTGATAAATCCTCTTTCTAAAAGTTTTTTTAAATCTTCTAAAGCATCTAAATAAGCATATTTTTCTTGTTTAAAAATTCCACTTAATAAAGAAAAAGCATTAATACTTGATATAGAAATAACATAATTTTTACAAAGTTCTTTTAAAATTAAAGCTTCATTTTTAGAGCATTTGAGCTTTTGATAAAGCTTTGTTTTTTCTATATCTTTTGTATTTAAAAACTCTTTAAGATCTAACATAAATTTCCTTAAGAATTTAATCAAGCTTTTGAATTGTAATTTTTGTTTTATTTAATTTATCCAAAAAAAATGTTTGATTATTACAAACCTCATAAATGATATCATAATCTAATCCTTTGATCGATTGCTTAAAACCACAATCTTGTTTTTGTAAATTTTTAGCATTAAACAAAGGTTTATTTTTTAAAATATCCTCTAAAAAATCATCATAAAAAGAATTTTTAAAAAATTTTTTATTAAAAAGCTTTTTATCATAACAAATTTCATTTAAACAAATTTTATCTTCTATTTTAATTCTAAAAAAAGCCTGACCCAATTTATAAACTTCTAAATAAGTCATTTTGCCATTTTGTTCTAAAAAACCTGCATCTTGAATACGCACAAGAGGAGAATTAAAATTAATCATTACGCTTTTAGTATTCGCCTCATAAGTTTTTATAGAACAAGCATTTAAAAAAAATAAAATGATAAGAAAATATATTTTATTCATTATTTTAAATTCTTAAAAGTTAAATTAAGCTCTAAATTAAGATTTTTCACTAAACGCATCACGCTTTGCAAATCATCAATTTGTTTTGAAACTACGCGAATTTCATCACCTCGTATGCTAGAATTTACTTTAAGTTTGCTATCTTTTATAGCTTTATTGATTTTTTTAGCACTTTCACTATCTATACTATCATTTACTTTTAAATTTAAACGATACATTGCCCCATTTTCTTTTGAAAGCTCTTTAATCGCGTTAGAATTAATATTTCTTTTAATAAGTTTAGAGATTAAGATATCTTTTAAAACATCAAGTTTTGCCTCACTTGAGGAACTTAATTTAAAAATATTTTCTTTTTCACTAAATTCAATTTCTGTTTTTATGCCTTTTAAATCATAACGCGTATCAAGCTCTTTTTTTGCTTGTTCAAAAGCATTTTTAAGTTCTTGCTTATCAATTGCAGCTGTAATATCAAAACTATGCTCACTTGCCATTTTCGATCCATTCTTTAAGATTTTCATATACTTTTTTCATTAGATTATTTATAGCCTCCTCGCTTGCCCAAGCAATATGTGGAGTAAGAATTAAATTTTGTATATTTTTAATTTTTAAAAGCGGATGATCTTGTATCATTGGTTCTTTTTCCAATACATCAAGCCCTACACGAATTCCTTTTTCATCTATAATCTTTGCTAAATCTTGTTCATTGATAATCCCGCCTCTACCAACATTAATCAAAATAGCATCATCTTTTAAAAGTTGCATTTTTTCATAATCAATTAAATTATAAGTTTTATCATTTAAAGGAGCGTGAATACTAATAATATCACAAGTGCTTAATAATGTATCTAAATTTAAAGAAATATAATCATTATTGTGATTAAGTCCTGAAGTAGAATAATAGCAAACATCAGCTCCAAAAGAATTTGCAATCTTAGCTACTTCTTTTCCTATAGTTCCAAGTCCTATAATGCCATATTTTTTACCCTCTAAAGAATGTAAAATTTTACTAAAATCTGTAAATATAGGACTTTTTACCCATTTTTGTTCTTTACACCACTTATCATAATAAATAATTTGATTTAAAAAAGAAAAAAGCAAAGCAAAAGTATGTTGCACTACACTTTTAGTTGAATAAGCTTCAACATTTTTAACTTTAATACCTTTAGAATTAGCATAAGCAATATCAATATTATTTACTCCTGTTGCTGTTTCTAAAATAAGTTTTAAATTTGTATTATCAATTACTTCTTTATCAATGATAATTTTATTGATCATTGCAACATCTGCTTCTTTTAATCTTTCAATTACCTCATCTTTTTTAGTGGTTTCATAAGATTTAAACTCACCAAAATCATTAAAAATAGACAAATCATAATTGCCTAAAGTTTTAGCATCTAAACATACAATTTTCATTTTATTCCTCGATAATATGTCCTACAAATTTAGAGCTATTATCTAATATCATAGAACCTTTTCTAAAGCCTAAGCCACAACCCTCATAAGCAAAAAATACTCCTGCTTGATAATATTTTTCATTATGTTCATTTAATTTTACATATTCTTGATAAATAAAATTATTTTGATAAGGACCTTGATTTTCACAAATTACTTTACCATCTTTTACTATACTGATATTTGCACCTTCTCTACCAAAAATAGGTTTTTTAACATAAGATTTGTTATTTAAAGGCTTATCACTTGTCTCTAAAAGTAAAGGATGATTTGGATAAAGCTCCCATAAAATTTTCATAATGCCTTTACTTTGAAAAAGTAAAGTATAAGCAGGATTTAAAATAATAGCTTTTTGATTTTTCATAATTTGTGTTAAAAGTGCAGCAAGTTCTCCTTCTTCTATAGCTATATCTTCCCAAGGAATAAGCTTAAACCAATACTCATAATTTTGCCCGTCTTTAAAAATTCCTTCATTTTCGTTAAATTCAACCTCATCAACATAGGCAAAATGTGTATGAAATCCTGCTTCTTTTGCAATATGTTCAAGTAATTTTGTTGTAATAACTTCTTCTTGATTGCTAGCAATACTAGAAAAAAGAATTTTCCAACCCTGATAATATTCTTCAAAAGAGTTAGGATCATCATTTAAAGTAATAAGTCTTTTAAAATTATCCATTAAAGCTTCATAGATATTATTAAACTGAGATCTTTCATCCATATTATTTTGCTTAAGTAAAGCCCATTGCAAAATAGCACTTTCAAAAAGCATAGTAGGAGTATCAGCATTAAATTCTAATAATTTTATAGGCTTTCCATCAATACCACCAGCAAAATCAAATCTGCCATATAAATGCCAATGAACTTCATTTTCCCAACTAATTTTAATGATATCCCTAAGATTAAAAGGAATGGCTAATTCATCAAAACGATCATTATCTATAACATTTTGAGCTGCTGCTATAAACATATCATAAAGCTCATTTGCAGCTTCATAATATGCATTAGCTTCATTTGGTGTTATACATACTAACTCATCACTTATATAATCGCTTCCATCAGAATCAGTATGCCAAGAAAAACCCATACTTTCTAAATAATCTTTTTTTAGTTTTTCTACTTTTAATAATTTCATTTTTACCCTTAAGATCCAAAACTTGTTTGAGAATTTGCTTTAGAATTACTTCCAAAAAAACCAGATTTACCAGAATTTCCAGCTTTAGCTGAATTTGCTTGATTAAAGCTATTTACACTCCTTTGATACGCACTTTGATTAGTAAAAGCTCCTCTTTGCTGATTAGCAAAATTAGAATTGTTAAAAAGTTTTGATCCTATCCAGCTTCCAAGTATAGCTCCAGCTGCGCTAGCAAGTAAAGTTTCGCCCAAAGATAATCCCCCACTACTTATTTGAGCATTATCTTTAGTTAAATTTGATGTTCCATTATCAATTTTAGCGGCTTCTTCTTTGATTAAAGCATCCATTTCTTCTTTGCTTAAAATTCTTTCAGTTCCATTTAATTCTTTTAAAATAACTCTTGTTTCATTGCTAGGATATTGATCTTTAATTTTATATTGATTTGGTGCTATTTCTTCTATGATTACAAAAGCACCTTCTTGTGCTTGTGTCTGAGCTAAAGAATCATTTTGATTTGAATTACAACCACTTAAAGCTCCTAGAGAAATTACACTCAATCCCCCTATTACGCTAATTTCGATTATCTTTTTAATATGTTTCATATAAAATCCTTAAATTGTTTAAAAATTTTTAAAATTTTAACAAAATTTTTATGATAAATTTCAAATTTAATAGATAGTTATAAAAATCGTTAATAAGTTTAGAGTATTTTATAGTGTTAAATTTATTATAAAGTTAATCAAAAGCCAAAAAGGCCTTTGATTTTAAAGTCTTGATTCGTAGCGTCTTAACATATAAAGTTTTTTAAGCATTTTTTTGCGTGCTGAAATTTTCTGTTTTTTACGAATTTCAGTCATAGGTTCAAAAAATCTTCTTGCTCTTACTTCAGTTACAATAAGATTTCTATCCACTTGCTTTTTAAACTTGCGATATGCTTCATCAAAAGACTCATTAGGATGCACCTTGATTCCTGGCACTACCCTCACCACCTTTCATAAAAATATTTTTGGCTTGTAATTTTATGTAAAAATTACTAAATAAAACTTTAAGCTTAAATTATTTTTTAGAAGTTATAATCTTTCAATTAAAATTAAAATCAAAAATCCATCAAAAATTTACATAATTTTTAGGAATTTATATGCAATATATCACACATTATACAAAAAAACGTTATATAACATATTTCATTATTACTTTAATTATTTTTATTTTACCTTTTATTAAAATCAATAATAATCATTTTTTTCTTCTTGATTTTATAAATGAGAAACTTAATTTATTTTTCATATCTTTTGATACTCAAGAACTTTATCTTATGCCTTTTATATTAATGTTTCTTTTTATAGGAATATTTTTTATAACAACTTTAGCAGGTAGAATTTGGTGTGCTTGGAGTTGTCCTCAAACATTATTTCGTGTTATTTATAGAGATTTAATTCAAACAAAACTCCTTAAAATCCGCAAAAATATAAACAACAAACAAAAAGAATATCCTAAAAATTTTATTAAAAAAATTTTTGGAATTTTAATTTTTTATATGATTTCTTTAATAGCAGTAAGTAATTTTTTATGGTATTTTGTGCCTCCTGAAATATTTTTTAATTATTTAAAAAATCCTCAAGAACACTTACTTTTAGTTGGAATTTTATTTTTTGTTTCTTTATTTTTAACTTTTGATATAACTTGGTGGGCTGAGAAATTTTGTATTTATGTTTGTCCTTATGCAAGAATTCAGTCTGTTATGTTTGATCATAATACAATGCAAGTAATTTATGATGAGAAAAGAGGAGGAATAATCTATAAGGATAAAATTAAACTTTATAAAAAACCTCCACAAGGAGATTGTATAGGATGTGAAGCTTGTGTTGATATTTGCCCTACGCATATTGATATACGTAAAGGAATGCAACTTGAATGCATTAATTGCCTTGAATGTGCTGATGCTTGCTCTAAAATTCAAAACAAATTTAATCGTCTAAGTCTTATAGAATGGACAAGTATAGAAGCTATGAAAACTAAAAGTAAGGTTAAATTTTTAAGATTTAAAACTATTGGTTATTTAATAGTTCTTTTAATTATTTTAGTTTTATTAATTATCACAGGTAGCAAAAAAGAAAAGATGCTTTTAAATATTAATCGCAATAGCGAACTTTATAGCATTGATAATAAAAATGGAAAATTAGAAATAACTAATGCTTATACATTTTTATTTCAAAATACTGATAATCAAGCACATAAATATTATTTTACATTAGAAGAAGAAAATGGTAGTTTAAATACTGACATAGAAATTATAAGACCTAAAAAAGCTTTTAAACTTGAAGCAGGAGAAAAAATAAAAAAAATTGTAGTATTAAAAGCTAAAAAAAATTTAAATTCCCATACTCAAAAAGATATCATTGTCCCTATTACAATTAAAGCTTATGCTGTTGATAATGATAAAATCTTTGTTCATAGGAAAAGCATTTTTATTTATCCTAAAAATCAATAATCAATGTCAAAGGCTATAAAGCAAATGTAAATTCTGCTTATGGAAAAGTTTTAACAGCAAAAGCAAATTTTGATAGTGCTTCTAAAGACTATGAAAGAAATAAAATCTTATTTGAAAAAAAGGCCATTTCTCAAAAAGAGTATGATACTTCTTTAGCAAATTTTGATAGTGCTAAGGCTAATCTTACAAGTGCAAGAGCAGATTTAGCTAGTGCTAAAATTGATTTAAATTATACTCAAATTGTTGCTCCATTTGATGGTGTAATAGGTGATGCATTGATTAATATAGGAGATTTTGTTAGTGCAAGCACTACAGAGCTTGTTCGTGTTACAAATCTTAATCCAATTTATGCTGATTTTTATATCTCTGATACAGATAAATTAAATCTCAATCGCAATGTACAGACTAAAGCGGTTATTAACTCAAAGTTAATAATCAAAAGTTATAATAAAAGTTTTGATTTAAAAGATTGTTAAATTTAAATAAGGAGGAATAATGATTTTAAAAAAGAATATTTTTCTAATTTTAAGTATTGCAATTTTTATTAGTGCTTGCAACGAAAAAGAAACTCCAAAAATGGCTATGCCAGCACAACCTGTAAGCGCTATGAGTGTTAAAGGTGAAGATTTGCCTTTAAAATTTACCTATCCTACAAAATTGGTAAGTGATTATGATGTAATTATTAAACCTCAAGTAAGTGGGATTATAGTTGAAAAATACTTTAAGGCTGGAGATCTTGTAAAAAAGGGTCAAAAACTTTTTTTAATCGAGCCTGATAAATTTGAAGCAAATGTAAATTCTGCTTATGGAAAAGTTTTAACAGCAAAAGCAAATTTTGATAGTGCTTCTAAAGACTATGAAAGAAATAAAATCTTATTTGAAAAAAAGGCCATTTCTCAAAAAGAGTATGATACTTCTTTAGCAAATTTTGATAGTGCTAAGGCTAATCTTACAAGTGCAAGAGCAGATTTAGCTAGTGCTAAAATTGATTTAAATTATACTCAAATTGTTGCTCCATTTGATGGTGTAATAGGTGATGCATTGATTAATATAGGAGATTTTGTTAGTGCAAGCACTACAGAGCTTGTTCGTGTTACAAATCTTAATCCAATTTATGCTGATTTTTATATCTCTGATACAGATAAATTAAATCTCAATCGCAATGTACAGACTGGAAAATGGGAACTTGATAATATTCACGCTATCTTAAATGTCAATGGAGAAATCAAACAAGGAAAATTATATTTTATTGATTCTGTAATTGATTCTAAAAGTGGAAGTGTAAAAGCTAAAGCCATTTTTGACAACAATAACTCCACTTTACTTCCAGGAACTTTTGCAAATATCACATCTGAAGGTTTTATTCAAAAAAATGGCTATAAAATTCCTCAAAGTGCGATAATGCAAAACCAAAATGAAGTTTATGTTTATACTATAGTTAATAACAAAGTAACCAAAACTCCAGTTCATATAAGTTATCAAGATAATGAATATGCCATTATTAGTTCAGGGCTTAAAGATAATGATAAGGTTATTTTAGATAATTTCAAAAAAATTCGTATAGGCTCTGATGTTCAAGAAGTTGGGAGCAAATAATGTTTTCTAAATTTTTTATAGAAAGACCTATATTTGCCTCTGTAGTCGCTATAATAATTTCAATCGCTGGAGCTATTGGTTTAGTAAATCTACCAGTAGAACAATACCCTTCTTTAACTCCGCCAACCGTTCAAGTAAGCGCTACTTATACAGGAGCAGATGCTAGAACTATTGCATCAACGGTTGCAACACCTATTGAAGATGCAATTAATGGTGTGGAAAATATGATTTATATGGATTCTACAAGTTCTCCAGGACAAATGAAATTAACTGTTTATTTTGATATAGGAACCAATCCAGATCAAGCAACAATTGATGTAAATAACAGAATTTCAGAAGCAACAGCCAAACTTCCAGAAGCTGTAAAAAAACTTGGAGTCACTGTTAGAAAATCCTCTTCTACAATACTTGAGGTACTTTCTGTATATTCAGAAGATGGCTCGATGAGTGATATAGATATTTATAATTATGTTTCTTTAAATATCTTAGATGAATTAAAAAGAGTCCCAGGTGTTGGAAATGTCTCTGCAATAGGCGAAAAAGACTATTCAATGAGAATTTGGTTAAAACCTGATTTATTAAATAAATTTGGTGTCACTGCAAATGATGTTATAAGTGCAATAAACGATCAAAATGCACAATACGCTACAGGAAAAATCGGAGAAGAACCTGTGGTCAATAAATCACCTCAAGTTCTTACTATCACTATGCAAGGAAGACTTCAAACTCCACAAGAATTTGAAAATATTATTTTAAGAGTAAATGAAGATAATTCTTTTCTAAGAATTAAAGATGTAGCACAAGTAGAAATAGGAGCAAAACAATATAATTCTACGGGTCGTTCAGATACAAGCTCAGCTGTTCCAATTATGATTAATTTGCAATCAGGAGCAAATGCTGTAAATACTGCAAAACTTGTTGAAGAAAGAATGCAAGAACTTTCTAAAAATTTTCCAGAAGGTTTAAAATATAGAACTCCTTATGATACAACTATATTTGTTAAAGCTTCTATCAAAGAAGTTATTAAAACTTTCGTTGAAGCTTTAGTATTAGTTCTTGTTGTAATGTATCTTTTCTTAAAAAACTTTAGATCAACTATCATTCCTATGATAGCAGTTCCTGTTTCTTTACTAGGAACTTTTGCCATACTTTATCTTTTAGGCTTTAGTATCAATCTTTTAACACTTTTTGCTCTTGTTTTAGCCATTGGAATTGTTGTAGATGATGCTATTATAGTTGTTGAAAATATTGATAGAATTCTTCATGAAAATCCTGATATTTCAGTTAAAGATGCAGCAATTCAAGCAATGAATGAAGTAAGCTCGCCTGTTATCTCTATCGTTCTTGTATTGTGTGCTGTTTTTATACCTGTTTCTTTTATTTCAGGATTTGTAGGAGAAATTCAAAGACAATTTGCTCTTACTTTAGCAATTTCTGTTGCTATTTCAGGATTTGTCGCTCTAACACTTACCCCTTCTTTATCTGCTTTATTTTTAACAAGAAATGAAGGCAAACCTTTTTATTTTGTTCAAAAATTTAATGACTTTTTTGACTGGAGTACTTCTGTATTTAGCAGTGGTGTCGCTTATATACTAAAAAGAACTATTCGTTTTGTGCTTATATTTTTCATTATGATAGGATCTATTTTCTATCTTTATAAAATTGTTCCAAGTTCTTTAGTTCCTTCTGAAGATCAAGGGGTTATTATGAGCATTATCAATCTTCCTTCTGGATCATCTATACATAGAACTATTGAAGAAGTTGATAAAATCAATCAAAATGCTACTCAAATAGAAAGCATTGAATCAAGTGTTTCTCTTGTAGGATTTGATTTATTTACAAGTTCTTTAAAAGAAAATGCTGCAGCAGTATTTTTCAAACTTAAAGATTGGAGTCAAAGAGAAGAAAGCTCTGATCAATTGATCGCACAATTATTTAAACAATATGCAGCAGATAGAAATGCATTAAGTTATTTTTTAAATCCACCACCAATACCAGGTCTTAGTTTAACAGGTGGCTTTGAAATGTATGCTCAAAATAAGAGCGGTAAAGATTATGATGCTATACAACAAGATGTTAATAAAATGCTTGAACTTGCAAGAACAAGAAAAGAACTTGCAAATGTAAGAACTACCCTTGATACGAGTTTTCCACAATATAAGCTCGTTATTGATAGAGATAAAATGAAATATTATAATCTTAATATGCAAGATGTTTTTAATACAATCAGTGCAACTATAGGAACATATTATGTTAATGATTTTCCTATGTTGGGTAAAAATTTCCAAGTAAATATTAGAGCTTTAGGAGACTTTAGAAATACCCAAGATGCATTAAAAAATATCTATGTAAGATCAAGTGATAATCAAATGATCCCTTTAAATTCATTTTTAAGTCTTGTAAGAACTGCAGGTCCTGATGATGTAAAAAGATTTAATCTTTTCCCAGCAGCTTTAATTCAAGGAGATCCTGCTCCAGGATATACCTCAGGACAAGCTATTGATGCTATTGCTGAAGTAGCAAAACAAAGTCTAGGAGATGAGTATTCTATCGCTTGGTCAGGATCGGCTTATCAAGAAGTAAGTTCTAAAGGAACTGGAGCATATGCTTTTGTTTTAGGTATGGTGTTTGTATTTTTAATCTTAGCAGCACAATATGAAAGATGGTTAATGCCACTTGCTGTTATCACAGCTGTTCCTTTTGCAGTTTTTGGCTCCTTTTTACTTGTAGCACTTAGAGGATTTGACAACGATATATACTTTCAAACAGGACTTTTACTTTTAATAGGACTTTCTGCTAAAAACGCTATTTTAATTATAGAATTTGCAATGGAAGAGCGCTTAAAAAAAGGAAAAAGCATTTTTGAAGCAGCCATTAATGCAGCTAAATTGAGATTTAGACCTATTGTTATGACTTCTTTAGCATTTACTTTTGGAGTTTTACCAATGATTTTTGCTAGTGGTGCAGGAAGTGCTTCAAGACACGCCTTAGGAACTGGACTTGTGGGAGGAATGATTGCAGCATCAACGCTAGCAATATTTTTTGTTCCATTATTTTTCTATCTTTTAGAAAGTTTTAATGAATGGCTAGATAAAAAAAGAGGTAAAATAAAATGAAAAAATTATTATATCTTTTTATCTTATTTTTTCTTAGTGCTTGCTCTTTAAGCCCTAATTTAAAAATACCAGAAGCAAACTATAGTATTGATAATAATCAATTAAATATTACAAAAGAAAATAATATTTCAAGTCAATGGTGGAAAGAGTTTGATGATGAGAATTTAAATAAACTCATTGATTTAGCTCTTAAAAATAATAACGATTTAAAGCTTGCTTTTATCCATATGGAGCAAGCTTCTGCTCAATTAGGCATAGATTTTAGTAGCTTGTTGCCAAAATTAGATGGAAGTGCTGATGCAAGTCGTGGAAAAACTTCTATAAATGCTCCTAGCAATCAAACAGGAAAAGTAAATTATAATAATGATTTTAAAATGGGACTTAATTTAAGCTATGAGCTTGATCTTTGGGGTAAATATCGTGATACATATCGTGCTTCAAAATCAGCTTTTAAAGCAAGCGAATATGATTATGAGGCAGCAAGACTTTCTATAATTTCAAGTACAGCCCAAGCTTATTTTAATTTTACAAATGCATACGAGAATGAAAATACGCTTAAAGATGCATACGCTTCTGCAAAAGAAATTTATAGAATTAATGATGAAAAATTTCAAGCAGGTGCAGTTGGAGAATACGAACTCTCTCAAGCAAAAGCCAACTTAGAAAGCATAGCTTTACAATATAATGAAGCAAAATTAAATAAAGAAAATTATTTAAAAGCTTTAAAAATTTTAACTTCAAATGATTTAAATGATATACTCTATAAAGATCAAACTTATCAAACTTTTAATCTTAAAGAATTTAATATACCAACTGGGATTTCAAGCACTATTTTACTTCAACGTCCTGATATTGGCTCTTCTTTAGAAAAACTTATTCAACAAAATTATCTTGTTGGAGTAGCTAGAACAGCATTTTTACCAAGTCTTTCTTTAACAGGATTATTAGGATTTGAAAGCAGAGATTTAGATACACTTGTAAATGGAGGCTCCAAAACTTGGAATATAGGCGGGAATTTTACAATGCCTATTTTTCATTGGGGAGAAATTTACCAGAATGTAAATTTAGCCAAACTTAATAAAGATGAAGCCTTTATAAATTATCAAAATACTCTAATTACTGCTTTTGGAGAAATTCGCTATGCCTTAGTAGCTAGAAAAAATATACGCTTACAATACGATAATGCACAATCAAGCGAACAATCTTATAAAAGAATTTATGAAATTGCCAAAGAACGTTATGATATAGGCGAAATGTCTTTGCAAGATTATTTAGAAGCACGTCAAAATTGGCTTAATGCTACAATTGCCTTTAATAACACTAAATATTCTTATGCTAATTCTATAGTAGAGGTTATTAAAGCTTTTGGAGGCGGATTTGAGCAAAATGAAAATATAAGTAAAAATATAGAACAAGATTCAAAAAATTTAGATATGTCTTTTAGAGAATAGTTTCTATTCTCTAAAAATAAATAAAATCTATATTAGCTTATAATTAATTTAACATTCTTAAAAAATAAAAACTTATTTTAGGAATATTTTATTAAAGTAAAGATAAAATTTAAAATTAGCTCTTTATTTAAATAAAGTATTTAAATTTTAAATGATTTTATTTTACTCATTATATCTTTTTAGCTAAAATCTTTTTTTGGTTAAAAAATAAAAAATTTACCGCTTAGTTAAATAAAAACTGTTAAAGTTTTATTAAAATTTTATCTTAGGAACAACATGAACTTTTTTCAAAATCTTGCTTTAAAATATTCTCACAATATGATGGAAAAATCTTTAAGACAAGGTTTTAATATCGAGCTTTTAAAAACACCTAAAGAAAAACTTCCGCAAAATCATAAGCAATATATGCTATATATGCATATACCATTTTGTCATACTTTTTGCCCTTATTGTAGTTTTCATAAATATTATTATAATGAAAATTTGGCAAAAGCTTATTTTGAAAATTTGCGTAAAGAAATTCAAATTATAAAAGAACAAGGTTTTGATTTTACTTCTTTGTATGTTGGTGGAGGAACTACGCTTATTAACGAAGAAGAACTTCTAAAAACTTTAGAACTTTGCAAAAAACTTTTCTCTATTAAAGAAATCTCTTGTGAGAGCGATCCAAATCATATAAAGCCTGAAAAATTAATTCTATTTAAAGGTCTTATAGATCGTTTAAGTTGTGGAATACAAAGTTTTGACGATAATATTTTAAAAAAAATATCAAGATATAACAAATTTGGCTCTTCAAAAGAACTTCAAGAAAAAATATCTAAAGCTTTGGGAATTTTACCTATTTTTAGTATAGATTTAATTTTTAATTTTCCAGGGCAAACTAAAGAACAATTATTAAATGATCTAGAAATTGCAAAAAATTTAACACCTCAACAAATTACAACTTATCCTTTAATGAAATCAAATCTTACTAAAGATAATATTGCTAAAAGTTTAGGTATAAGTTTTAAAGACAATGAATTTGAATTTTATAAAATAATACAAGAATCTTTAAAAAATTATGTTCAAAACAATAGCTGGTCTTTTTCTTTGCAAAAAAATTCTTTAAATGATGAATACGTAAGTTCTCATCATGAATATTTAGGCATTGGTAGTGGAGCTTTTAGTTTTTTAGAAGGTGAGCTTTTGATTAATGCTTTTAATTTGAATGATTATGCAAAACTTATAAAAGAACAACGCAATGCCAATATAGCAAAAGCTTATTTCAATAAAAAAGAAATTATAAAATATGTTTTTTTAACAGAAATTTTTGCTGGAAAAATTGAAATAAATAAATTTAATAAAACTTTAAATTGCAACCTTGAAAAAGATCTTTTTATAGAACTTTTGGGTTTAAAATTAAGTAAAGCAATTTATAAGGAAAATGATTCTTTTTATAGCACTGATTTTGGCAAATATCTTTTTGTTGTCTTGATGAAAGATTTTTATACAGGAATGGATCTTGTACGTGCAGTCTTTAGAGATGATAAACGCCTAAAAAACAAAAATTTTATTGATGTAATGAAAGAAAATATTGATCCGTTAAATTCCACCAGTATGGAATTTAAAACAGAGCAATAAAACAACTTAAAAAGGACGCAATACTATCATCCACGCAATAATGATAAACATGATAGTAGGAAACTCATTATAAACTCTAAAATATTTTCCACTCTTCTTAGAAGTATTATTCGCTAAAGCTTTTAAACAAAAATAATTATGGATATGAAAAATAATTAAAAGGGTAACACAAGTAAGTTTAACGTGCATATATCCAGATCCTACCATTAAAACTTCTTTATGAGCGTGCAACATTAAACTTCCTGTGATTAAAGTCACAATCATTGCAGGAGTTTGAATGGCAAAATAAAGTTTTTTCTCTTGAATTTTTACAACTTCAACAAAACCTTGATTTTCCTTGTTTTCTGCGTGATAAACAAAAAGTCTTGGTAAATAAAAAAGTCCAGCCATCCAAGAAACAAACGCTAAATAATGCATCCATTTTATCCAAGAATAATATTCATTAATCCATTCTATCATTTCTTTTCCTTTTTTATAAAAATTTCTTGTATTAAAATTAAAAATACCCCTAAATTAATCATTACATCAGCAATATTAAAAATAGCAAATTCGAACCATTTATGCCAAAAAAACATATCGACAACACCACCATAAACAAAGCGATCAAACAAATTTGAACTTCCTGCACCTAGTATAATTCCAAAAGCTATAAAATGTTTTCTAAAAAAAACTTTCTGATAAAAAAGATAAATTAATAAAACAACAATAACAAAAAGATGAATATATTTAAGATAATGCTCTAAAAAACTAAACATAGAAAAAGCTACGCCTGTATTTAAAGCAAAAGTAAGATCTAAATATTCACTTTGATAACGCAAACCATTTAAGGTTAAAGATTTAAACCATTGATCAAAAATAAAAACTATGATAAAACTAAACCAAAATAAAATTTGATATTTGATTTTATTAATCATTCAATGCTTTCTTAAAAAATGCAACAACATTTTTCATTTCTTTTTCTAAATTTTTAACATCTTTAGCTTCCAAGAGCAAACGTATAAGATTTTCAGTGCCTGAATATCTAAATAAAGCATTGATATTTTTATTTTTTAATTCTTCAATAAGTTCTTTTAGACCTTTTATTTTTTCTAAATTCTTTTTTTCTGAAATTTTTAAATTTACTAGAAGTTGTGGATAAGGTTTTATTTGCCCTAAAATTGCACTAGCAGACTTTTTTTTAGTAAGCATCAAAGCACTAAATTGCAAAGCTGCAATAAGTCCATCTCCTGTTTTTGCATAATCACTAAAAATAATATGCCCACTTTGCTCTCCGCCAAAATTTCCTTTTAATTCTTTTAATTTTTCAAGAACAAATTTATCTCCAACGTTGCAAGTTTGAAAATCTATACCATTTTTATTTAAAAACTCTTTCAATGCACCATTACTCATAGAAGTTGCAACTACACTTGATTTTAATTTATTTTGCTCTTTAAGAAATAAAGCTAAAACACCTAATAAACTATCACCATTAGCAACCTCACCTCTTTCATCAACTACAACCAAACGATCAGCATCCCCATCAAAAGCAAATCCTACATCAGCCCTTAGTCTTTTAACTTCATCAGCTAAATTTATAGGATGCAATGCTCCACAATTTTCATTTATATTTAAACCATTTGGCTTATCATTAATTACAATTACTTCAGCACCAAGTTCTTTAAACACAGTTGGAGCTACTTTATAAGAAGCCCCATTAGCAACATCTAAAATAACACGTAATGATTTTAAAGTTAAATTTTTAGGAAAAGAATTTTTAATAGAAACAATATAACGACCAATTACATCATCAATTCTTTTCGCTTGACCAATTTCACCCATGGTAACTCTTGCATTTTCAATTAAATCATTATTAAAATATATCTCTTCTATTTTTTTTTCTGCTTCTTCATTAAGTTTATTGCCAAATGAATCAAAAAATTTAATACCATTATCATAATAAGGATTATGAGAGGCTGAAATCATTATACCAGCATCACAACGCATATCCTCAGTTAAAAAAGCTATAGCAGGGGTCGGCATAGGTCCAATTTGTATTACATTATAGCCTATAGAGGTAAGTCCCGAAACTATAGCATTCTCAATCATATAACCACTTCTTCTAGTATCTTTTCCTACTAAAATATTATTTGTAAGACTTTTATCTTTAAAGTATATTCCAGCAGCCATTGCTAAACGCATTGCCAAAAAAGAATCTAGAAAGTCTCCCGCCTTTCCTCTAACACCATCTGTTCCAAAAAGTTCCATTTTAAACCTTATAATAAAATTTGAAACAATTATAACAAATTGAAAATTAAGAATATTAAATAAAAACCCTTAAAAAAGGGTTTTAAAAAATTAAAGTTGTGGTTTTGGAGTTTTACCAGTAGAAGCTGGAAATTGAGGATAAATAATTTTTGGTTTTTCACCTGTTAAAGAATGTAAAAAAGTTTCTATACTTTTTGCTTCTTGATCTGTAATTTTAATTCCAAGTTGAACGCTACCCATTTCTTTTATGGCATCTTGTAATGACCAAATAGCACCATTATGAAAATAAGGAGCAGTCTCTGCTACATTTCTTAAAGTTGGAGTTTTTACCATACCATTAGCATCGCCTTTAAAGTCTCCAATATCTGCAAATTTATATTTAGCAGCAACTTGGAAAGGTTGCATACTTCCACCTAAATTTACACCTGTATGACACGCAACACAACCTTTATCAAGGAAAAGTTTAAGACCTTTTTTCTCTTTATCATTTAAAGCTTTTTCATCTCCATCTAAAAATTTATCAAAACGAGAAGGAGTAATTAAAGTTCTTTCAAAATTTGCAATAGCATCAGCAATATTGTCAAAATTTACACCACTTTTTCCATAAATCTTTTTAAATTCTTCTACATATTCAGGCAAAGAAGAAATTTTTTCTACAGCAAGTTTTGAAGGAGTTGCCATTTCAGCTTCTGATTCGATAGGACCCTTAGCTTGATCAGCTAAAGTTTTAGCTCTACCATCCCAAAACTGAGTTGTATTTAAAACAGAATTATAAACAGTCGGAGAATTTAAATGATGAGGATTAGTAGTCCATCTATGTCCAATAGCTGTAGAAACACCATCTGTTCCACCTAAACCTAAATTATGGCAAGTATTACAGGAAATAATACTACTTTTAGAAAGCCTAGGATCAAAATAAAGTTTTTTACCAAGCTCTGATTTTTCTATACTAAACGCACTTGCTTTAACACCATTTTGTTTCAAAATATCATCAATTTCTTTTTGATTTTTTGGCAAAGAAGCTAGACCTGATTGTTTAGCTTCTTCAACTAAACTTAAAGCACCCAAATTTGCAGAATAAAAAATACCGCAAATGAAAATGATAAATGGTAATTTAATTTTCATTAAAAACTCCTTGATATTTTAAATAGAAATACAATATTAATCTCTTAATACTTAATTAATAATAAAAATTACTAAAAAAAATAAATAATTAATTAATAGTATTTTTATCTTATTTGATTTATTTATTTTTTTTATTTATAATTAAAACAAAATTATTGTTTTTATTTAAGGTTTATATGGAAAATCTAATTATTTATTTAATTTCTTATCTTTTAGGGTCAATTCCATTTGGCTTTATCCTTGCTAAGTTATTTGCTAATGTTAATATTAAAGAACAAGGATCAAAAAGTATAGGTGCCACAAATGTTTTAAGAGTTATAAAAAAAGATAATCCTAAATTAGCAAAAAAACTAGCAATTATGACTATTATTTTGGATTTTTCAAAATCTGCACTATTGCTTTTAGTATTAAAAGTTTTAAATTATGATATAGGCTTACTCTGGAGTGTTGCTATATTAACAATATTTGGACACTGTTTTTCTATTTATTTATTATTTGAAGGAGGTAAAGGAGTTGCTACTAGTGCTGGTGCAATGATAATACTCTTACCTTTAGAAACATTAACTGCCTTAATAGTATGGCTGATTATTGGAAAAATCTTTAAAATATCATCTTTAGCTTCTTTATTGGCTTTGTTAAGTTTTATAGGAAGTTCTTTTATTTATCATTATGATATGCCAGAAATTCATACTCACGCACCTGTTTTTATTATTGCTTTCATTATATTTTATAAGCATTTGCCAAATATCAAAAGATTATTTTTTAAACAAGAATGCAAGATTATATAATTAGTATTAAAACAGAATTTAAGTGTATTATTGGTATTTTAGATTTTGAACGCAAAAAAAAACAAAAAGTGATAATAAAATTAAAAGCAAAATCTTATGAGTTTTTAGATTATTCTATACTTACAAAAAAAATAAAAAAATATTACAAAAAAAATAAATTTTATACTATAGAAGAATCTTTAAAATTTGTAAGTATAAAATTAAAAGAAAAAATTCCATCTTTATATAGCTTAAAAATTTCTGTTTTTAAACCAAAAATTATCAAAAAAACAAAAGCTGGAGTTCTTCTTAAAAAAAAATATTAATATTTTTTTAAGTTATTTGAATATTTACTTAAACTATGTTATAATTTTTTAAATTTTTCTTATGAGAAGGATAATATAA
>NZ_JAENKR010000239.1:0-375 GCF_016598965.1 Campylobacter sp. TTU-622 | reverse complement strand
GGCCACGTCAGGGGTGTGGCTGGGCGCGGTCGCTGCCGTGCTGGTAATGCGGCTGCCCATGGGATTCCTCCTCTTCCTGATCGTGCCGTGGGTCATCCTGGCGGTGCAGACACGGTTTGCTTCCAGCCTCAGGGTGACCCCTCTCGTTGCGGTCGAGGTGTGCTGCATGGTGGCTTCCGGGATGGCCGTGGTACTTTTCCACCCCGGACTCCTAACCGACACCGGGAACAGCGCCTTCATCATGCTCGCGGTTATAGGTGTGACCCTCGTGGTGTTCCGGTCAGCTGAGCCAGGTAGGACGGCTCGTCAGGTCCTTAGCGGCCTGTACTGGGGTGCAATCCTCGTTTGGCTTATTGGCATGGGAGAGATCGTGAC
>NZ_JAENKR010000238.1:0-378 GCF_016598965.1 Campylobacter sp. TTU-622 | reverse complement strand
CTTAGGGTCTGTCCCAAGACATCCCGTAGCCATCCATAAAATCAGCAACCAAGGTGTGGGTCAGAGTGTGGGTTGAGGGGGTGTGTTGGAGTAGGAGCGAGTAATAGGCAAGCTGACCAGCAAGACCGTGGAGTCGATAGCCAAGGCTGCAACGCCAGGAAAAACCAATGATGGCGATGGCCTGTACTTCCAGGTATCCAAGAGCGGCGACACCAGCTGGATCTTCCGTTACAAGCTGGATGGCCGCAGCCGCGAAATGGGGCTAGGCCCCTTCCCTGCCGTCACACTCGGCCAAGCCCGGCAGTTGGCCGCCGATCAACGCAAGCTCCTTGCCTCCGGAAGCGACCCACTGGCAACCCGCGACGCGGCAAAGGAAGC
>NZ_JAENKR010000237.1:0-386 GCF_016598965.1 Campylobacter sp. TTU-622 | reverse complement strand
GCCTGGCGATTGATACCGCCTTACCATCTGGTGAAGAGTTTCCCCGCTTTCGCGAGTTCTGGATTGAGCGTCCAAAACCCACCGATAAGCGTTTGACCGTCTATGCATTACTCGATTCTCCGCGCGCGACCGGCGCTTACCGTTTTGTGATCATTCCTGGCCGCGATACCGTGGTGGACGTGCAGTCAAAAGTCTATCTGCGCGATAAAGTGGGCAAGCTGGGCGTTGCGCCATTAACCAGTATGTTCCTGTTTGGGCCAAACCAGCCGTCGCCGACGACCAACTATCGTCCGGAACTGCATGACTCGAACGGCTTATCCATTCATGCGGGTAATGGCGAGTGGATTTGGCGTCCGCTGAACAATCCAAAACACCTCGCTGTGAGC
>NZ_JAENKR010000236.1:0-388 GCF_016598965.1 Campylobacter sp. TTU-622 | reverse complement strand
ATAATATTTTATATATTTTTATCAATTTTAATAAAAATTACACAACTAAATACCCTAGTAAAAAGCTTAAATAGATTTTAAAACCTATAAATTTATATTTCTATCTAAAATAAAAATCTTAAAATGTTTATCTTATTTCAACAAAATGATAATTCTTTTAAGATAAAGTTAAATATATTAATTCTAAAAACAAATTAAATATTTAACTTTGATATAAAAAATAATTATTTAAACACTATAATCATATTAATCATTTTTTAAATAAAATGATATTGCTTTTATGAATTTAAGATTTAATTATAAAATAAACTTTAACAATAACTTTTTATTTTAAAAATTATTTTATATATAAAAACAATTAAAAAGCAAAAATATAACTACAAATAAA
>NZ_JAENKR010000235.1:0-392 GCF_016598965.1 Campylobacter sp. TTU-622 | reverse complement strand
AATCAGTACGCGGCGAAGGCTTAGCGTTAACGCTGGCGACGGAATTGATTAATCTCGCCTGGGAACGGCACTGCACCCATCTTTTTATTTATACCAAAACGGAATACGAAGCGCTGTTTAAACAGTGCAGCTTTTCGACGATAGCCAGCGTCCCTGGCGTGATGGTCTTAATGGAAAATAGCGCGACCCGGTTGAAACGGTATGCGGAATCGCTGGCGACATTACGTCATGAGGGAAAGAAAATTGGCTGTATTGTGATGAACGCCAATCCTTTCACGAACGGCCATCGCTATCTGATCCAACAGGCGGCGGCACAGTGCGACTGGCTGCATCTGTTCCTGGTCAAAGAAGATACGTCACGCTTTCCCTATGAAGACCGACTCGATCTGGTC
>NZ_JAENKR010000234.1:0-395 GCF_016598965.1 Campylobacter sp. TTU-622 | reverse complement strand
GACGGGCGCATGAAGCGTAAGACAGCTGAATGGTTTTATAAGCTGCACAATAAAATCAGCAATCCGAAAATTGAAGAGAACGTCGGTGATTTCCGGTTAATGAGCCGTGAGGTTATCGAAAATATTAAATTAATGCCCGAACGCAACTTGTTCATGAAGGGGGTGCTCAGTTGGGTTGGCGGTAAAACGGATGTTGTTAAATATGCCCGTGCCGAACGCGTGGCCGGTGATTCGAAATTCAACGGCTGGAAATTATGGAATCTGGCGCTCGAAGGGATTACCAGCTTCTCAACTTTCCCTCTCCGCATCTGGACGTATATCGGGTTAGCTGTCGCAGGTGTTGCATTCCTGTATGGTGCCTGGATGATATTTGACACTCTGGCGTTCGGTAACGC
>NZ_JAENKR010000233.1:0-395 GCF_016598965.1 Campylobacter sp. TTU-622 | reverse complement strand
CCCCCCATATCGTCCTAAAAGATAATGAATCCTATGAACATCTAAAGCTTTTTTTTGATGTAAAATTCTTGTTGGAATAAAAAATAAACCAAATAAATTTCTTTTTAAAAGCTCAAAAAAAACAAAATTATAATGATCAATAAGTCCATCATCAAAAGTTAATAAAATCTTATTTTTAAGTTTCTCAAAATAATTTATATCTTTTTTTAATTTGATAAAATCTTCATATCGAACAAAACCAAAATTTTTTTCAAAAAAATCAAGTTGTTTGCAAAAATTTTTAAAAGATAAATACCTTAAAAAAGGTAAATCTTTAGTTTTTTCTCTTATATAATGATACATTATAATTTTCATTTACTATCCTCAACTTTATTTGAAAAAAATAATATTATAAA
>NZ_JAENKR010000232.1:0-414 GCF_016598965.1 Campylobacter sp. TTU-622 | reverse complement strand
AAATATAAACAGTCTATTAACGACCCCGATACGTTTTGGGGCGAACAGGGAAAAATTCTCGATTGGATCACGCCGTACCAAAAAGTGAAAAACACCTCCTTTGCGCCAGGCAATGTGTCGATTAAATGGTACGAGGACGGCACGCTGAATCTGGCGGCGAACTGTCTTGACCGCCATTTGCAGGAAAATGGCGATCGCACCGCCATTATATGGGAAGGCGATGACGCGTCGCAGAGTAAACATATCTCTTATCGCGAACTGCATCGCGATGTCTGCCGTTTCGCGAATACACTGCTGGATCTGGGCATTAAAAAAGGCGATGTGGTAGCGATTTATATGCCGATGGTGCCGGAAGCGGCGGTGGCAATGTTGGCCTGCGCCCGCATCGGCGCGGTGCATTCGGTGATCTTCGGG
>NZ_JAENKR010000231.1:0-418 GCF_016598965.1 Campylobacter sp. TTU-622 | reverse complement strand
AACAATTTAATGATAAATATTAAAGCTGTGTTAAAAATTTAATTTCATTGATAAATTATGTTTAAATTTTAGAACAAAGCTTTGAAGTGTTTTTAAATGAGATGGGTTGGTTGTTTTATTTTTATAATAAGATTTTAAAAATAAAAAATAATTACTTATTAAATTTTCTCATAATCTTTTCCTATTAAAATTTCATTATTTATTTCTATAATTGGTCTTTTAATTAAAGTAGGATTTAATAAAACAATATTAAATAATTCTTCTTTGCTTAAACTTTGAAGCTTTTCTTTATTAAGATTAAGCTTTCTTGCACTTGTACTAGAAAGATTAATTAATTCATTTAAATTTCTTTTTAAAAGCCATAAATTTAAAATGTTATTATCTATTTTTTTAATATCTTTAAAAACAAAAGTAAGTT
>NZ_JAENKR010000230.1:0-420 GCF_016598965.1 Campylobacter sp. TTU-622 | reverse complement strand
TCGTAACGAGAAGTTCATGAAAATTATCTCTCTGGCACCAGAAGTACTCTAAGGAGCGAATCATGGCAGCGAAAATCCGTCGTGATGACGAAGTTATCGTGTTAACCGGTAAAGATAAAGGTAAACGCGGTAAAGTTAAGAATGTCCTGTCTTCCGGCAAGGTCATTGTTGAAGGTATCAACCTGGTTAAGAAACACCAGAAGCCGGTTCCGGCTCTGAACCAACCGGGCGGCATCGTTGAAAAAGAAGCTGCAATTCAGGTTTCTAACGTTGCAATCTTCAATGCGGCAACCGGCAAGGCTGACCGTGTAGGCTTTAGATTCGAAGACGGCAAAAAAGTCCGTTTCTTCAAGTCTAACAGCGAAACTATCAAGTAATTTGGAGTAGTACGATGGCGAAACTGCATGATTACTACAAAGA
>NZ_JAENKR010000022.1:0-19343 GCF_016598965.1 Campylobacter sp. TTU-622 | reverse complement strand
TATTATCTTTATTTAGGTTAAATGAAATACCCATAAACTCTAAAAGTTTTAAATCTAAATTTAAATGCTTTAACTCATCAATCATAGAAAATTCATTAATAACCCACTCATAAGATTTACTTTGTTTAATAAGTTTATTAATAATTAAATCGATTTGTTGTAAATTCAAAATTCAAGCTTTAATGATTTAATAGCACTTGCATAATCATTAGAAGAAAAAATATGATTTCCTGCAACCAATATATCAGCCCCACAAGCTTCTAAATCACTAGCATTTAAACCATTTATACCTCCATCTACCTCTATAAAAACTTTTGCATTTTTTTTATCAATCATTTCTCTTAATTCTTTAATTTTTTCATATATTAATGGCAAAAATTGTTGTCCTCCAAATCCTGGATTAACACTCATTAAAAGTACTATATCAACAAATTCTAATATGTGTTTGATAGAATCTACTGGTGTATGTGGATTTAAAACAATACCAGGATGAATTCCTTGAGATCTTATATATTCACAAAGTCTTATAGGATGATTTTCTGCTTCAAGGTGAAAAGTAAGAAATTTAGGCTTTAAAGGGATAAAAAGATTTACAAATTTACTTACATCATTTACCATTAAATGGATATCTAAAGGAATTTTCGTAATACTTGAAATCCTTTCTATTACACAAGGGCCGAATGTTAAATTTGGAACAAAATGTCCATCCATTACATCAATATGCAAAAGATCAGCTCCTGCTTTTTCTATTGCCTTAATCTCTTCTTCAAGTTTTAAAAAGTTAGCAGATAATATACTAGGGGCTACATACATTTCTAACCTCATTTTTACATTAATATAAATAATTTAATTTAGAAAAATTTTATCTTTTATAAATTAAAAAAATATAAATAATTTGAATTTTTAAGTTTATTTAGATACAATTTCATTTTTACTAGAAAAATACAGCTAAAATAAATCTCAAGCTTAAGGAAAAACTAATGTCAAGAATTTGTCAAGTTACGGGTAAAAGACCTATGGTCGGTAATAATGTTAGTCACGCTAATAATAAAACAAAAAGAAGATTTTTACCAAATCTTAGAACAGTTCGTATAACTCTAGAAGATGGTACAACAAAAAGAATAAGAATTGCAGCTTCTACTTTAAGAACTCTTAAAAAACAAAACTCTAAATAATATTAAGGAAACAAATTCCTTAATATCTTCATTTTTATTATAAATAAATTTTATATTTTTTTAAGTCTAAGTCTCCTTTTTATAAGATATAATATTAATTAAGCTTATTTTAGAAAAATAAAGGAAAACCATGCTACATGAATTCAGGGACTTGATATCATCATTAAAAGGTAAAGATGCTCACTTTGATAAACTTTTCGATCAACACAATCAATTAGATGAAAAAATTAAAAATGCTGAGAATGGAACTATTTTTTTAAATGATATGGAAATTTCAAAACTTAAAAAAGAGAAATTAATACTTAAAGATCAGCTCAACGAATATCTTTCAAATTACCAAAAGGAGTTATAATGTTTAGTTCAAAAAATAATCAAAATGATCTCAAATTTCTTGAAGAAGAAGTTAAAATCTATAAAGAAAAAATAAAACATCTAGAAAATGAGAATTTAAATCTTAAGACAAAAGTTAGCTCTCTTGAACAAGAAAGTTTAGAATCAAAACTTAAAACAGATCTTTTGAAAATTTTATTAGAAGGAGTTCTTAAAAATATTAGTATTGTTCAAAATAATATGCTAGATAATGTTAATAAAGCTGAAATTATTTCACAATATTCTCAAAACTCACTTAGCAAAATGGATGAACTTGATCATATTACTCATTCTATAACCTCTTCTTTAGAAGAAATTATAGAATCAGCAAATAAATCTCGCAATACTGCTGGAACTCTTCATAGAAGTGTTGATGAAATTACTAATGTTATCAATTTAATTAAAGATGTTTCAGATCAAACAAACCTTTTGGCATTAAATGCAGCAATAGAAGCTGCACGTGCTGGAGAATATGGACGTGGTTTTGCTGTTGTGGCAGATGAAGTTAGAAAACTTGCCGAAAAAACACAAAAAGCTACTGCTGAAGTTGAAATGAATATAAATTTATTAAAACAAAATGCAAATGAAATGTATTCACAAAGTGAACAAGTAGAAAAAGTTTCCACTGATTCTAATTCTTATATACAAAATTTTTCAAGTAAATTTAGCGAATTAATTCAAGAATCTAATTTAACAAATGCTAATGCAAAAGACATAACTTCTGAAGCTTTTATTTCTTTAGCCAAACTAGATCATGTTGCTTTTAAACTTAATGGTTATAAAGAAATTTTTGAAAAAACAGGAAATCAACTTGCAGATCACACCTCATGTCGCTTAGGAAAATGGTTAGCAAGTACAGGAAAAGAAAGATTTGGTCATAGTAAAATATTCTCAAAAATTAATGAACCTCATCAAAAAGTTCATGAAAATATGAATTCTGCAATCAATATAGCTCACTCTGAAGACTCATCAGCACAGATAGTACAAAATAGAATTACAGAAAAATGTCAAAATGCAGAAAATGCTTCTTTAGAACTTTTCGATATTTTCGAAGAAATGCTCAAAGAAACAAGCTTATCTTATCAAAAAAATTAATTTAGCTTAAATTTTTAAGCTAAATTATATATTTTAGCTTTTTTCTTCATAAACCAAAAATAAGAATAATCAAGCAAAGAATTACGAATGGTATCTTTCAAAAAATCATCAAAATCTAAAACTTTTACATAAACAGCTTCAATCTCCTCTGCATCTATGCCTCCACCTTGACCTAATTTATCTTTTTGACTCACTTCTGCAAAATAAAGATTTTGCTTACTAACCCCAGATCCAAAGCCTGAATAAAACTCATTAATCTTTTCTAATTTTTTAGGGCAAAAACCAAGCTCTTCTATACATTCTTCTTTAGCGATATCTTCTAAGCTTAAATCTTTATCAACTAATCCAGAGCAAAGTTCTATGGTATATCCTAAATTTTTATTTTCTTTATATTCTTTTGAATTCATTTGATAATACCAAAGCGGAATTCTAAATTGTTTAACAAAAATAAAACTTTGCAAATCTATATGATACAATAAAATAGACACGCTATCCTTAGCACAAATAAAATCCCAAGAATACTTTTTGCCTTTATGTTCATAAGTGTATCTTTTAGGTTTTATATAAGGTGAAGAAATAAATTTTTCTTCTTTAAGTGTTTTTAAATTCATAATATTCCTTTAAAAACTTTTATTAAGCTATGAATTTATAATAAATCATTATAAATTCAAATTATTTAATTTTTTATAAATTTAAAAATCATATTTATAGCTTACCCAAAAACTCCTACCTTCGGTGTAATCTTGATATCGATTTGCATATCCTCCTGGCAATCCACTTGTTGTATAACTTGTAATACCTGGATCAAAAAAGTTTTTATCAAAGAGATTTTGTATAGAAAAATTAAGGGTACTATTTTTATTAACTTTATAATTTAATCCAATATCAACTATATAAAAAGGTTTGTATTTTTTCCAAGGTAAAGGCGTAGTATTTCCTCCTTTTGGTTTGCTAATAGTATCAAGTCTTGCTCTAGTTTTTATATAAGTATTAAATTTATCTTTTTTATAATTTAATTTTATCATAGCTATATGTCTTGGTAAATTCTCTATCCTATCACCGCCATAAATATTTTTTTTACCATCTTTATAACGATTATCCATAAAAGTATAAGTAGAATTAACACTAAAGCCATTATAAGATTTGGTATTAAAAGCAAATTCTATACCTTTTGTTCTAGTTTTTCCTAAATTTATAGGTCTTATACATGTGCCGTTGCTACAATCTATACCATCTAAAATTCCATCTAAATATTCATTAGAAATTTGATTTTCAAAGTCTGTTATAAAAGCAGTTATAGAATAATGCGCAAAATTAAAAACTCTAAAATCTATACCTAATTCATAGTTTATGCTTTCTTCTGGTTTTAAATTAGGATTTCCAAAAGAAGCAGTTCCATTGCTATAATTATAATATCCATTTGTAAGTTGTTTTGCTGCAGGAGTTTTATAACCTTTTGCCACTCCACCTTTTAAAGTTGTATTGTCATTTAAGTTATAAACTAAATAAATTCTTGGGGTAAATTGCGAATCAAATAAATCACTATAAATATATCTTAATCCTGTTGTAAATATAAGATTATTAGTAATAAAATATTCATTTTCTGCATATAAAGCAGCCAATGTTTGATCTAAATTTTTTCCCTTAATTTCACTTCCAGCAGATGAAGAATCATTTTTAAGCATTTCATAATCTAATCTTGCCCCAAAACTTGTAACAAAATTCCCATATTTGTCAAAATTAAATGGTGCAACCGCTTTACTTTCTCCTACAAAAATTTGACTATGCAAATCTATATCTTTAGTACTTCCATATTGAAAATAAGAATTAGTTGAAAACGAATCATATGTTCCATCATGATTTAAAACTATATTATCTTTAAACAATCTTCTTTCACTTTTTATTGCTCTACCACTTGTTGAATTTACACCTATTTCATTAATATAACGCTCTAAATCTAAATATACATCATTATTATCATTAATGTTTAAATTAAATCTAGTTCCAAAACCTAAGGTAGAAAAAGCTCCTGGAGAATGACTAGCAATTTGATAGTTAGATGGTTTTTCAGATGATCCTTGATATACTGGAGTAGGCCATTTTAAATCAGAATCCTTCTTATCATAATACTTTAATCTAGCAGAAACTGAAAATTTATTATCAATAATTGGCGTTGCTACATAAAGATTTAATCCTCCTGCGTTGCCGTATTTTTTAGGATGATTTTGTAAAAGCGTATTAAATTCAATAGATGCTTCTGTTTTATCAGGATTTTTTTTAGTGATAATATTTATAACACCTCCAACAGCATCACTTCCATAAAGCGTTGATGCAGGACCTCTTATAACTTCTATGCGCTCAATCATTGATAAAGGGGGCAAATATCCTGATTCACTCCCTCCAAAACCATTATCATGAAAACCATTTGCAACACTTTGCCTTTTTCCATCAATTAGTACAAGGGTATATGTGGAACCAAAACCACGTATACTAAAATCATAAGTTCCTGTTTTATTCATAGTTACATCAACACCTGGAATATCAGCAATGGCTTCACCTATATCTTTGACAGGTTTTTGATTTAATTCTTCTTTTGTAATTACAGATATAGATGCAGGTGCATCTACTATACTCTGTTCAAATCCACTTGCGCTTATAACAGCTTCATCAAGTCTATATCCTTCTTGTGCAAATACAAAAGAATTTAAAAATAAAGAAAAATATAATAATTTCTTTTTTGTAAATTTTTGATATTTTAATTTCCTGTTCAAAATATTTCCTTTAAAATAAAATTGATATTAAATATCAATTTTGAATTATAGGAGAACTAACTTAAAATTATTTTAATAATAAATAAATATTTAATTTATTTAATAAATAAAATAAAAATTCAAATAAAATTAGATAAAAATAGATTTATGAAGTTATTTTTATAATTGGTAAAATAATAGAGATTTTTGATTTCTCAGCAGCGAGAAAAACTACTCATTTTAATAAAATTATTTTTAAGAAATTTATTTTTTCAAACTAAATAACTTCTTTTTGATGTTATGATAGCAATACCTATTAGATTTAACAATATAAAGTGTGAAGTCCATAGTTTACTTAGCTTAGCAAACTAACTTGATTCCCACATTACAAAGAGAAAAGTAAAAAAACTTATTTCTTCAAATTCTACAAATGGGCGTTAATGAAAATTTGCTGTATAGAAATTTTTATTTTTAAAAATAGATTAAAAACAAGTATAAATTATTTTATATATTGGCAATATAAAATAATTTAATTCTATATTTTAGAACATTCAGTATAAGAACCACGTTTAAGAATTTTTTGCATACGATTAGAAGCAAGTTCTCTTTTATCAATTTTTTCAAGTTCTTCTAAAGACTTTTTAACATAATTTGCTATAGCAACAGCCGCTGCTTCTTTATTACGATGTGCTCCATTTATTGGTTCTTCTATAACATCATCTATTAAAGATTGAGATTTAAGATCATCTGCTGTTATTTTCATAGCCTTAGCCGCTACTTCATTTTTCAAAGGATCATTCCAAAGTATTGCCGCACACCCTTCTGGAGAAATAACAGAAAAAACTGAATTTTTCATCATAGCAAGTTTATCTGCAACTCCTATAGCTAAAGCTCCCCCACTGCCACCTTCTCCAATAACAATAGCAATAGTAATAGTCTTAAGATCGCTTAATTCATATAAATTACGTGCTATAGCTTCACTTTGACCTCTTTCTTCAGCTTCAATTCCTGGATAAGCTCCTGGAGTGTCAATTAAAAAAAGTATAGGAATTTCAAATTTTTCAGCAAGCTTTGCAACCCTTAAAGCCTTACGATATCCTTCAGGATGAGGCATACCAAAATTTCTTAAAATTTTATCCTTAGTCCCTCTTCCTTTTTGCTCTCCAATAACAATGAGTCTTTTTTGTCCCAAGTAACCCATAAAACAAACAATAGAAGGATCATCTTTAAAAGACCTATCACCATGAATCTCATGAGCATCATTTAAAATAAGATGAATATAATCTAAAGCATAAGGGCGATCTGGATGTCTAGCAAGTTGCAAACGTCCAAAATCGCTTAAATTTTTATAAGTTTTTTGTATCTCTTTTTCAAGATTTTTTTGCAAAATAGCAACAGCTTCAAAATCACCTTTATTTTTTGCATTAATAATGTCTTGATCAATTTGTTCAATATTTTTTTCAAAATCTAAATATGAAGCCATTATTAATTATCTACTTTTTTAAAAATTACACAACCATTCGTGCCACCAAAACCAAATGAATTACTCATAGCAACCTTTAAATCTGTCTTTCTAGCTTTATTAGGCACATAATCAAGATCGCATTCTTCATCTTTAACAATTTGATTAATAGTTGGTGGAATAATATTTTGTTCTAAAGCCATAATACTAATAACAGCTTCAATAGCTCCAGCAGCTCCTAAGCAATGTCCTGTTTGACCTTTAGTAGAGCTTATTAAAGGAATATCATTTCCAAAAAGCGCTTTAATAGCTGCTGTTTCATTTTTATCATTAACTGGAGTTGAAGTCCCATGTGCATTAATATAATCAATTTTAATATCACCAGCCATTTTTAAAGCTTTTTGCATAGCTCTTAATGGACCATCTAATGTAGGTGAAGTAATATGATGCGCATCAGCACTTTCTCCAAATCCTATAAGTTCAGCATATATATGAGCACCTCTTTTTTTAGCCTCTTCATAGTCTTCAAAAACTAAAGCTCCAGCTCCTTCTCCCATAACAAAACCATCTCTTTCTTTATCAAAAGGTCTTGAAGCTCTTAATGGATCATCATTTCTTGTTGATAAAGCTTTCATTGAAGCAAAACCACCTATTCCTACAGGGCAAATAGCTGCCTCTGCACCTACAACAAGCATTTTATTAGCCGTTCCTAAAACTATACTTTTATAAGCTTCAGCTATAGCGTGAGTTCCTGCTGCACAAGCTGTTACGCAAGAAATATTTGGTCCTTTTAAAGAATACTCTATAGAAATTAAACCACCTAACATATTAACAAGTGCTGATGGGATAAAAAATGGAGAAATTTTACGCGCGCCCTTTTCAAAACAAATAATTGAATTTTTCTCTATATTAGGCAAACCACCTATTCCAGCTGCTGAAACAACGCCAAATTCCTCCTCTTGGAATTTTTCATTAAAATTAGCATCTTGCATTGCCTCTTTTGCAGCTTTTATTCCAAGTTGTATAAAACGATCAATTTTCTTTACTTCTTTAGCATCAACAACTTCTAGTGGATCAAAATTTTTTACTTCAGCAGCTATTTTTACAGGAAAATTACTACTATCAAAAAGAGTAATATTTCCAACACCACTTTTACCTTCACAAATTGCCCCAAAAGAGTCATTTTTATTTAGACCAAGAGCATTGATCATTCCAATACCTGTAACCACAACCCTTTTCAAGAATAACTTCCTTATTGTAAGAATTTAAAATTATTTCTTAAGATTATCGATATAATTTACAACATCCTCGATTTTAATAAGCTTTTCAGCATCACTATCAGGGATTTCTATACCAAATTTTTCTTCTAAAGCCATAATAAGTTCAACAACATCTAAGGAATCTGCACCTAAATCTTCAATTATCTTAGAATCCATTTTTACTGCATCTGCATCAATACTTAATTGTTCTACTACAACTGATTTTACATCATCAAAAGTTGCCATTATTTATCTCCTTGAATTTAAAATAAAGCGTATTTTATCCTAAAAAGCTTAAAAATACAATATTACTTTTTCATAATTCTTAAACTTATTTTATTATCATTTTCACTAAAAGTATAAATTAAATCTTCACTCGGATAAGAAATACTTTTATCTTTAAAATCTTTCTTATTTTCTAAAAAAATTTTTTCCAATAGAGGCGGAAGTTCTTTTTTTATTAAAAGTTTTGTAGGTATTCCCATTCCGTGAGTTAAATTTTTTATGAATTTATGATCTATATCTTTTTGATCAATTTCATAAAGTTGAGTATCAAAATTTAAATCTTTAAATTCTTTATATAAAATTCTTTTTTCTTCCAAAGAAAGGTATTCATCTTTTACAGAAAAATAACTAATATATTTTGTATGAGGATATTCACCCTGTATTACTAAATGATCTTTTTCTAAAATGTTTCTTATTTTTCTTCTTGCTGGAGAAAAAAAGTTTTTTGATTCTTTATTACTAGTCCAAAATGTTTTTGTAGAACAATGGGTATTAATATGATGAAAAAAATCAAAAGTCGAAAATTCGGCATATTGCATAAAATCAATCTCTTTGCCAAAACCAACAACCCTCCAAGGAAATTTAGCTCCGCTAGAATTATCAATGACTCCATCTATAAGCCAAGGAGCAATTTTAGCTGCAAGGTGTGATAAATATCCTCCGTGAGAAGTTCCTGTCATTATAACAGGCAAATCCCCCCCCCCAGAAATTTTAAATGGAGGATTTGTTTTGATAAAAAGCAAAGCATTGATTAAATCTTGTGCTTGCATAATACCAAAATTCTGATATTCATTTTTACTAGGTTGTAAGCTTACATGAAGATTTAAAAAATAGCTAGGATTTAATTTTCCTTCAATTTTTCTTTTAGATAAACTTTGATTGATAAAATGAAATACTTCGCTCATTTTTTCATAAGTATCAATTTCTTGAACTCTTAAAGGAAGTGGCAAATTAATAGCTTTACAACTTTCATTTAAAATAAGCTTATCAATATCATCTAAATAAAAACTAGAACCTGTTTGAGGACGATTTCCTATACAATGATAATTAACCCCCACAATGGCAATATCTAAATTTTTAATCAAATCTCTAGCAATAAAATCTAAATAAGGATCATTACAATCAGTCCCAAGGCCTTGATTAATAAAAACTAAGGCCCTTACTTCTTTGATATCATCAAACCAAAGCTTAAATTCAAGCTTTGATTCCCTTTTTATATTAAGCTCAACATCATCACAAGAAGTGATTTCATAAGTTTTTTGATTTATCATTACATATAAAGCCCGCCGTTAATTTTAAGAGAATCTCCTGTAACATAAGAAGCATAATCACTAAGTAAAAATGCCACACAATAAGCAACCTCGTAAGGCTCAGCAAAACGTTTTAAAGGTATATTATCTTCATAAGATTTTTTAATCTCTTCGCTTAAAACCTCTGTCATATCACTTTTGATAAATCCAGGCGTTACAACATTAAAACGAATATTACGACTTGCTCCTTCTTTTGCAAAAGATTTAGTCATAGCAATCATTCCACCTTTACTAGCAGAATAATTTACTTGTCCAATATTGCCCATTTCACCTACTATAGAAGCTATATTTACAACGGCTCCAAAACGTTTTTTACTCATTATTTTTAATGCTTCTTTACAGCCTAAAAATGCTGAATTTAAATTTGCATTAATCACTTCAGTAAAGTCTTCTAATTTCATTCTTAAAGCTAGTTTATCATTTGTAATTCCTGCATTATTTACTAAATAACTAAGCTCTCCATCGCTTTCTACAATGGTCTTAATAGCAGCTTCAAATTCATCTTCCTTGCTTGCATCAAATTTAATTACAGCTGCTTTACCACCTTTTGATTCAATTTCCTCTTTTAAAACATCTGCAAGTTTATGATCTCCTCTATAATTAATCCAAACCTTAAGATTAAATTCTGCCAAAACTCTTGCAATATAAGATCCTATACCTTTACTTGATCCTGTAATTAAAACATTTTTTCCACTAAATTTCATTTTTACTCCTTTTAATTTTAAAATTATACAATGCTTTTTTATAATTAAATTAATTTATACCTATAATTAAAATAAAGCTTCATTCATTTCTTCTGGAATACTAAGCCCCATAATCTTTAAAATACTTGCAGCTATATTGCTAAGTCCTTTATTTTCTTTAAGTTTTGTAACATTTTTTGCCTCAATAAAAGCAAAAACATCAAAAGTTGTATGATTGGTAAGTAATTCTCCTTTATTATTTTGCATAGCTTCACAATTACCATGATCGCTTGTAATAACAAAAGCATAATCATGCTCTCTAGCTTTTTTTATAATTTCTCCCAAACAATCATCTACAGCTTCTACTGCCTTAACAGCTGCTTCAAAATCTCCAGTATGTCCTACCATATCACCATTAGCAAAATTAACAACTATAAAATCCTCTTGATTTTTTATACCTTTTAATACCACTTCAAGCACCTCATAGGCACTCATTTGAGGCATTAAATCATAAGTTTTTACTTTAGGACTTGGAATTAAAACCCTCGTTTCATTTTCAAGTAGCTCTTCTTTACCTCCATTAAAAAAGAAAGTTACATGAGCGTATTTTTCAGTTTCTGCAGTATGAAGTTGTCTCAAACCAGCTAAAGAAATAATTTCGGCTAAAGTATTATCAATCTTTTCTTTTTTAAATAATACTGGAATATTATACTTATCATCATAAATAGTCATTGTAAGTAAATTTTTAAAAATTTTTTCACGTTTAAATTCTTTAAAATTTTCATCATTTAAAACTTCAATAATCTGTTTCATTCTATCATTTCTAAAATTAATAAAAATAAGCCCATCTTCTTCATCAATTCCATTAAATTTAGGATCAATCGTAGGTTCTAAAAACTCATCAGTAATATTTTTTTCATAAGAATTTTTAATATAATCAACAAAATCATTATTTTTTAATACTTTAGCTAATAAACAATCATAATACTTTTGCGTTCTTTCCCATCTTTTATCCCTATCCATAGCATAAAATCTTCCACATAAGCTTGCAAATTGTATATCTTTTTCTTGACAAAAATTTGTTATATCTTTAATAAAATTTAGACCACTTTTAGGATTTGTATCTCTACCATCGCTTATTATATGAGCACAAACTTCATTCCCTGCCTCTTTGCAAATTTTAAGTAAAGCTTTAAAATGCGTATGACTTGAATGCACTCCTCCATCACTATATAAACCTATAATATGAATTTTTTTACATTTTTTTAAAAGATTTTGAAGATTAGAGTTATCTTTTAAAGTATTATCTTCTATGGCTTTATTGATTCTTACTAAATTTTGATAAATAATGCGCCCACTTCCTATACACATATGCCCTACTTCGCTATTACCCATTTGGCCTTCTGGCAAACCTACTGCTAAACCACTTGTTTTAATAAGAGTATGAGGTACCTCTTTAAAAAGTTTTTCATAATTTGGCTTTTTAGCATGAAAAAAAGCATTAAATTCGCGATCTTGATTGTGTCCTATGCCATCTGTTATAACTAAAATACATTTTTGCTTCATTTTTCTAAACTCTTTATAAGATTATTTTTTGCTTAATTTTACTAAAATTAAACTTTAAAAACAAAAAAAGGCTTTAAATTTGTATTATTTATCTTATTTTAGTGATTATGCTTTTTTTACTTATATTAGTGTGCGTGCAGGATTTGCATTTTTCATTGCTCTTTGCCTTACTTTATTTATTATTCCAAAATTTATAAGATGGGCAAAAACAAAAAATGCTAACCAGCCTATATATGAACACGCTCCACAAAGTCATCAAATAAAGTCAAAAACCCCAACAATGGGCGGAATTATCTTTATATCTTGTGCTGTCATTGCTAGTTTAGCATGTATTAAATTTGATAATCTTTTTGCTATTTTAGCACTTTTATGCCTTATTTTATTTTCTCTTATAGGTTTTATTGATGATTTAGGTAAAATTCTTTATCAAAATAATCATAGTGGTCTTAGCGCGAGAGCTAAACTTATGGCTCAAATCATTGCATCTTTACTTTGTTGTGTACCACTTTATTTTTATGGATTTAATACAGATTTATATATTCCTTTTTACAAGCATCCTCTTTTTGATTTATCTCTTTTTGCTATAGTTTTTTGGATTTTAGTTCTAATTTCAAGTTCTAATGCGGTAAATTTAACAGATGGGCTTGATGGATTGGCAACGGTTCCTTCCATATTTTCTCTTGCAACTTTAGCAATTTTTATTTATTTAAGTGGAAATCTTAATTATAGCGAGTATCTACTTTTACCTAAAATTCAAGGACTTGGAGAAGTTTCAATTGTTTGTGCAGCTTTAATTGGGGCTTTAATGGGATTTTTATGGTATAACTGCTATCCAGCACAAATTTTTATGGGAGATAGCGGTAGCTTAAGCATAGGAGCTTTTATAGGATTTTTAGCAATTATTAGCAAGAATGAAATTTTACTTTTACTTGTAGGGTTTGTTTTTGTTCTTGAAACTATATCTGTTATCTTACAGGTTGGAAGTTTTAAAATATTTCATAAAAGAGTATTTAAAATGGCTCCTATTCATCATCATTTTGAAAAAGTTGGCTGGGTAGAAAATAAAATTATTGTGCGTTTTTGGATGATAGCTTTACTTACTAACTTAATCGCTCTTGCTTCAATAAAATTAAGATGAAAAAATCTTTATTTGGCTACGGAAAAACTACTAAAGCTATAGCCCAAAAACTAGGTGGTTTTGATATTTATGATGATAATTTTAAAAAACCTTTAAAAGATGAATTTAATAATAATTTATTGCCTATAAATTATTTTAATCCATCTTTAAGCTCTCTTGAAATTGCAAGCCCTGGTTTTCCCAAAGATCATATCCTTGTTAAACAAGCTAGAAATTTAATCAGTGAATATGATTTTTTTTACGATATTATGCCAAGAAGTATCTGGATAAGCGGAACAAATGGAAAAACAACAACAACGCAAATAACCCAACATCTCTTAAAGTCTGTAGGTGCTGTTATGGGTGCAAATATAGGAATACCCCTAGCCGATTTAAACCCTTATGCAAAATTATGGATACTTGAAACTTCATCTTTTACTCTTCATTATACAAAAATAGCAAAACCTGAAATCTATGCTCTTTTACCTATAAGCACAGATCATATCTCTTGGCACGGAAGTTTTAAAGCCTATGAGGAAGCAAAGCTTAGCGTTTTAAGTAGAATGCAAAAAAGTGATAAAGTTGTACTTCCTCAAATTTATGCTGATATTCCTACAAAAGCAGATAAAATCACTTACAAGAACGAAGAAGATTTAGCAGAAAAAATGAATATTGACTTAAAAAAAATTAATTTTAAAAAGCCTTTTTTAATCGATGCTCTTATAGCTTGTAGTATAGAAAAAATAATCCTTAAAGACATTAACTATAGACTTTTATCTACTTTTAAAATGGAAGAAAATAAATTAGAAGAATTAAAAGATCATCTAGGAAGAATTTGGATAAATGATACAAAAGCAACTAATGAAAGCGCTACTTTAGAAGCTCTTAAACGTTATAAGGATAAAAAAATTTATCTTATTATAGGTGGTGATGACAAAGGAATGGAATTTAAGAACTTATTTAATTTTATGAAAAAACTAGATATATCACTATATATCATAGGAGCAAATATACAAAAACTTAATTCTTACGCTCAAGATTATAATATAAAAGCTTATCAATGTCATTTTCTAAAAGAAGCTATAAAAGAAATTTCTAAAAAACTAAAAAAAGATGAAATTGCTTTATTAAGCCCTGCTTGTGCAAGTTTAGATCAATTTAGCTCTTATAAAGAACGTGGAGAAATATTTAAAAAAGAAATCAAACAATTAAATAATTAAAAAGTTTAAAAAATTAATAATTTAAACTTTTTAATTTATTTTTTTAAATTAAATTTTTATCTTTTAAGATTACATAAAGTCTTATAGTTGAAATAAAAAAAGTTAAAATAGCTGGGCCTAAAATAATACCCCAAAATCCAAAACTAGAAATTCCAGCTATCATTGCTAAAAAGATTAAAAATTCATTGATGTTAGTAGGAGTTTTAACAAGCTTTTTATTGATCCATTTTATAATTAAAGGTTTAATTAAAGTATCCGCCAAAAAAGATATTACTAAAACAGAATATCCAAAAATCCAAAAGGCAGCTTTTTGATTGTTCATAGCAAATTCATAAAGACTAATAGGTACATAGATTAAAGCACCTCCAATAGCTGGGATCAAAGAACTTATCGAAAAAATAGCACCCATTAAAAATCCATTATAACCAAAAATAGTAGTAATAATGGCAAACAATGCTCCTTGAAAAATAGCAACAATAACCATAGAATAAAGTACTACCGCCATAACATTACTTACTTCACTTAAAACATCTTCTAGTTCTTTTTTTTCAATAGGTACAATAGATTTTATATAAATTACGAGCTCTGTTCCATAAAGATTTGCAAAAAAATAAAATACACAAATTAACACCATATCAATTAAAAACTTAGCACCACTTTTGGTAAAAATTGAAGCATAAGCTAAAAATTGCTTTGAAAAAGTATTAAGATCAATATTACTTAAAAACTCTTTTATTTTTGGCTCTAAAAAACTAAAAGATTCAGGAAGAGAAAACTCATAATTCTTGATATAATCTAAGGTATAAGTAATAGTATTTATATCAAAATTTTTCAAAACTTTAACAAATTCTATCATAGCATAAACAAAAGGAGCAAAGAAAAGGATAACAATACAAGCAGTAGTCATACAAGTAGCTAAAAATTTATGACCCTTAGCTAAATTTAAAAATTTTAAATGCAAATTAGAAGTAGCTACAGCCATTAAAATAGCAATTATTATAACAAGTAAAAAATTTTTAAAAAGATAAAGCAAAAGCACTAAAACAACCAAGATAAAACATATTAAAAATATTTTGCCATTTTTCATATAATTTTAATCCTCAAATAAATTTTTTTGATAATTTAGTTTTAGAATTTTAAAACTCTTTGCACTTGCAATTCTTCCCTTGGCTGTTCTTTCTATATAACCATTAGCAAGTAAATAAGGTTCAATCACATCTTCAATAGTATTTTCATCTTCGCTTAATGCAGCAGCAATACTAGCAAGTCCTATAGGTTTTTGCTTTGCAGAAGTTAAAAGTTCTAAATATCTTAAATCCATAGCATCAAAACCAAGCTCATTAACACCTAAAGAATTTAAAGCCTCTTTAGCCCTTTCTTCACTAATATTTTCTTCATCATTTACATCAGCAAAATCTCTGACCCTTTTTAAAAGCCTTAAAGCGATTCTTGGCGTAGAACGTGATCTTTTAGCAATCTCGAGTGCAGCTTTTTTATCGCAATTTTTGCCAAGTTTATTTGCGGCTTTTTGCAAAATAAGAGCTAATTCTTCATTTTTATAAAATTCTAAACGAAATTGCATTCCAAAACGATCTCTTAAAGGATTGCTAAGCATTCCTGCTCTTGTTGTAGCACCGATTAAAGTAAATTTAGGCAAATCAATTTTTATTGTTTGTGCAGCAGGACCACTTCCTATAATAATATCAAGCCTATAATCTTCCATAGCTGGATAAAGCACTTCTTCTATGGCAGGGCTTAAACGATGAATTTCATCGATAAAAAGAATATCACCTTCACTAAGATTTGTCAAAATAGCAGCCAAATCTCCACTTTTTTCTATCATAGGTGCTGCTGTTGTTTTGATATTTGTATTCATTTCATAAGAAATGATATTAGCCAAAGTTGTTTTTCCAAGTCCTGCAGGTCCGCTAAAAAGAATATGATCTAAACATTCTTTACGCTTCTTAGCAGCACTAATAAAAATATGAAGATTTTTTTTAATCTTTTCTTGACCGATATATCCATCAAAATTTGAGGGTCTTAGAGAGGTTTCATAAGTTTCATCTAAAGAAAATTTTTCTATTTCTACTATTCTATCCATTTTAAACTGCTTTGAAAAATTAAATGAAGAATTTTAACAAAGTATAGTTTTAATTTTTATAAAAAGATTATTTATATTTTATAAGAAATTTATCAAAAATAAATTAAAACTTTTTGCCAAAAATTTAAAAATATCTATTAACTTTAAAATTTAGTTTTTAGCTAAAATTCGATAAAATTTAAAGTGAATTTTTAGAATAATGGTTTAAAAATGGGAATTTTAACAAAATTAGAATTAGATTATGAAATTGATGATATAGAGAAATTTTTGCAATTTTTTAGAACCATGTGCGATCGCTTTGAACCATTAATTATAAAATTAGGCACAGATAAACAAAAATATAAAGAAGCCATAAAAGAACTTGAAACTTTAGCACATAATACTGCTTGGGCAGCAAGGCGTTTAGAACTTCAAGAAGTTACAGATTTTTGTGTATTTTGCGAAGAAATGATGGTTCAAGCAAGTCGTTTTGAAGGACCTGCAAGTGAAGAATTTACAGATTGGATGCTTTTAATGAGTGATCAATTTGAAAAATATTGCAGATCTTATGAAAATGATGATTCTGTTTTAGCTATTTTTAATCCTTTAATTGTTAATGTTCCAAATATCATTTCTAAATAATGGGAGCGACTTGGCTTCGACAGGAGTAAGTTTGCAAAGATGGCATACCGCTTTGGGCAAAGCGTTAAAAGCCTAAATAAAATTAAACGCAAACAACGTAAAATTTGCTCCTGCTTACGCTAAAGCTGCGTAAGTTCAGTTGAGCCCGAATTTTAAACGATACTATCTAGTTTAAAATTTGGTCATTACAAGATAGTGTAGTCTTTGATTTGACGCATCAAAGATGAAATAAAAGTCTTAGCCAAATCTTAAAGTTTTGGAAGATGAGCTTGATTTGGTGAATTCTTCATCTTTACTAAGTATGTAGAGGTCTTTGTGGAATTATTTTTGGACAGGGGTTCGATTCCCCTCGCTTCCACCAATCTTAAATAAAAATATTTATCTTCACTATTAATTACAACTTTTAATTTCATAAAAATTAAATTCTTATTTTTAATTTATAAAATCACATTTTATAACATTTATTAAGTTATAAAGAAATATAAAATTAAAGCTTATAAAAAACAAGCTTTAATGTAAAATATCTTTAATTAATTTTTGTAAATTTCTTTTTATTTTTTCTTCATCTTTTAAAATAAAACATCTTGCTTTTGGCCAAAAGAAACTTTTAGGATCTTCAAATTTCCCCCAACGCCAATCAAATCTAGGATGCAAAAGAACTATCGTTGGAATATCCATAGCCAAAGTTAAGTGAGCAATCGCACTATCAATGCTGATCATACAATCAATATCAGATAGATTATTTAAAGTATCATTCCAATTTTTTATTTTTTTAGTTCTATCCTCTATATTTTTAGGTAAATTTTCGTTTGATTGCATTTGAAAAGAAACAATTTCATAATCTAAATCTTTTAAAACATCAAATAATAATTCAAATTTGAAATTTCTTAACAAATCAGAACCCTCTGCATTAGGAGTAAAATAAAAAATACCTAATTTTTTCTTTTTATTTTGTGGCTTTTTTTGTGCTAATATTGGTGTTTTTAATTGTTTAATTTCGCTTAATTTAATATCAATTAAAAAAGGTAAAGAGCAAATAGGGATAGCATAATCAAATTTTTTAGGTAAATTTTTTAAAACTTTTAAATTATTAAAAATATCATCATTTGAATTTAAAATTTTTATTTGATTTTTAAACATTTCATACATTGCACTTTGAGGAGCAAATAAAACTTTTGATGCAATTTTACAAAGCTTTTCTAAACATCTTGCATACATTATAGTATCCCCAAAACCTTGCTCGCAAAATACTAAAACTTCTTTATCTTTAAAAGCATTGACACCAAATTTATTAAAAGCTTTTATACTTTCATTATAATGATAAGTAGAAAAAGTTTCATTATGTGCATAAAATAATCTACTCTCATAATATTTCTTACCCTCTTCAAAATTATCATCCACCCCCATACGCATTAAAAGATATGCAAGATCAAATTGATAAGTTGCGTGAGTATTTAAACTTAAACACTTTTGATACGCATTATAAGCTCCTTGATAATTAGCACTAAATTCCAATACTTTAGCATAATTTTGCCAAAATTGTGCATGATGCTGATTTGCTTCTTCTAAGGATTGAAAAAGTTTTAAAGAATCACTCACCCTAAAAAGTTTAAAAAGCAAATATGCTTTTTGTGGCAAAATTTGATGAGTTAAAAAATCTTGTATCTTAGAGATAGTAAGATTTTCTTTGGTTTTGCTATGGAGTCTATCTTGAAGATTATTTAAATTAGGACTATAGCGTCCCATAAGGGTTCCATTTTGTAATTTATCTATTAAATTTTGCATAAAATTATATAATTCTTCGTGTGCATTTAATGCTTTGATAAAGTCATTCTTAAAATAAATTTCTGCATAATCTTTCCATAGGTCCAGATTATACAAATCTTTTGAAAGAAGTTCTTTAAAAATTCTTTCAGATTCGTCAAATTTATTTATAAATTTATAAAGAAAAGCTAATTGTAGATTAATTTCATTTTGCAAATCATCTTTACGATCTAAAAGTTTTTGCAATAGATTTAACGCCTCATCAAATCTTAAATTTTCAATATAGCTTTTAGAAAGCATAAGACCATTAAAACTTGTAGGATTGATAGAAAAAAGCTCTTGAGCATAGTATAAAGCTTTTTTAAAAAGCGAAAGTTTATAAGATGAGAGCATAGCAAATTCTAAAGCAAATTTTGAATTTTCTTTTAAAAATTTCTCACTTAATTCTAAACATTTTTCATAATTAGCATTAAAATAATAATAATAAATTTTATCAAACATAGTTTTCCTATAAAATATTTTATTTAACCTTATATTATGATATAAATTTGATAAAAAGATAATTA
>NZ_JAENKR010000229.1:0-429 GCF_016598965.1 Campylobacter sp. TTU-622 | reverse complement strand
TCTATACTCAAGCTTACTTTCTCTTTTTATATTAAGTTCAACATCATCACAAGAATTAATTTTATAGGATTTGTTAATTAACATTCATTTCTCCTAATAAAACATAAACTTTACTAGCAATATTTTTAAAATTTTCATTTTTACTTAAGCTTATACAAGCTTTATCTTTAGAATTTGAAGTAAAATCTGCATTTTCCAAGACTTCTAAAGAAGAAGTATTGGCTACATTTTCTATAAGATTTTTTATAGTTTCATTGCTTGCAATTCCCATTAAAGTGAAATTTGGTTTATCAATAAAAATGAGTTTAATGCATTTTTCATCATTTCCAACTTTAAAAAAGGCCTCTTTAGTTCCGCTAATCTGACTTAAATCTATATTTTGAACTTCTTTAACATTGCTCATAGCCCTAAGAGTAGAAAGCTTATCAT
>NZ_JAENKR010000228.1:0-429 GCF_016598965.1 Campylobacter sp. TTU-622 | reverse complement strand
AGAGAATTTAATCAAGCAAAAGCTAATGGTTGGAAAGCAAGTAATGAAAGTATAAATTCTTTTGTAAATAATATAATGGATAGATTAGATAAGCTAATGAGTGAAACTAGGGTTTAGAGAAAATCTATTTATTAAAATTTGTTAATTGTATTTATTACAATTTTACACATCTTTAAAAAAATAAAAAACTTTCATAACCATCATAAAATCATTATAAATATTATTTAAATATCTATAAAACAATACTTTATTAAATTTGACTTAAAATATTTCTTGCAATAAAATAAATTTACATTATATTTAAAATAAGGAGATAGCTATGTTTAAAAAAATATTTAGTGTTGTAGCTTTAAGTGCTTTAATTTCAAGTTCTGCTTTTGCAGAGGATATTCTTGCTAAAATAAGCAATGGAGCAATTAGTGATAATAG
>NZ_JAENKR010000227.1:0-435 GCF_016598965.1 Campylobacter sp. TTU-622 | reverse complement strand
AGTATTTATAGGGCTTTGATTTTGATTAAAAGCATTTAAAAAACTTAAACTAAAAAAAATTAAAAAAATAATTATTTTAAACACATCAAATCCTTTTTAAGTTTTTAAAATTATAAATATATTTCTTAAAAATTAAATAAACAAACTAATAATTAAAAATCATTAAGATTTAAAACTTTGCTCAATTTTTTAAAAATAACAACTTTGATAATTTTAAATACAAAAATTTTATAATTATAAAAAATATTTAAATTAAACAATAATGTAAAAAATTTTTAATTTTTCTGATAAAAACTAAGGCTTGTAGAGCCAAATTTCTTCACTTTTCTTAAATCAAAAATACCTAAATTTTGTGGAGTTTTAATTAAAGAATAATGCTCAATTACAATATAAATAATATTTAAGTCATTTAAGTTTTCAATTAATTTATAAACC
>NZ_JAENKR010000226.1:0-437 GCF_016598965.1 Campylobacter sp. TTU-622 | reverse complement strand
GTCTTTTGATATTTTGCCTCAAAATGCAATTTTAAAAATTGAAAAAATAGTTGTAAATGATAAAACTTTTATTCCTAAAAATACAGAAGAGGATCCAAATATTAGTTTTGACAATAATAAATTTTATGGTTATTCAGGATGTAATCGTTTCTTTGGCGCTTATCAAAGTGATGGAAAAATTCTTACAGTTGAAGGTGATCGTGTAGCCTCTACTCAAATGTATTGTCATCCACAAGAAGTAATGGATTTTGAAAATACTTTTTTATCTAATTTTAAAGGGAAATTTAAAATTTTAAATGAAAATGGAAAACTTAATTTGAGTAATGAAAATGGATCAATGAAAATCTTTTTTAAATAATATTTTATCCATTAATGAGTAAAATACGCCTTTTATTATCAAAAAAGGTTAAAAATGATAAAAACTATTGCTGAATGGA
>NZ_JAENKR010000225.1:0-452 GCF_016598965.1 Campylobacter sp. TTU-622 | reverse complement strand
AAGGATTTAATATGAGCATCTTTAGTATAAATGATAATTCAAGTTATGGCTCTATACTTTCACAAAGTAAAGCAAATAAAGAAAGTAAAGAAAATTCAAAAATAAATTTTGCAAATGTTTTTTTAAAACAAAATGTCACTAAATTAAATGAAATTCAAAGTAAGAATACTCAAAATATAGCATTTAATGAAGTATTATCCAATAAAAATAATGTTTATACCGATACTCCTAATTATAATATATCAAGTGAATTTAAAAATTCTATTTATACTTTAAAATATAAACAAGCTGATCCTTTAGCTAATGTAAGTAATTCTATATCTTTAGCTTATGGTTATAGTGTAGATAAAGATGGTTATATGGGAGAAGACTTTAATAAAGCTGCAGGATTACCAGATGATTTTAAAATACATAAATCTACTTTGGATGAGATAGAGAGAGTAGCTGAAAAT
>NZ_JAENKR010000224.1:0-463 GCF_016598965.1 Campylobacter sp. TTU-622 | reverse complement strand
GCTCATTAAATTCATAATTATCCATAAAATTCTTTCTTTATATTTATAAAAATTTTTATAATTTTATCAAAAAATTAAAAATTTTATTTTAATTTTAAAGATTTATAAAATTCTAAGTATTATATTAAATATTTAAGTATAAATTGATAGGATTATTAGATAAATAAATTATCAATTTTAGTTCCTTCCAAACTCCTTTTTCAACTTAGGCACATCTTGGAATATAAATTTCAATCCCCCCCCCTATACCAATTATTACTTGCTTTTATAAAAGCTTCACCTAATTTATAAGTAAAACATTCTTTTTCTTTTAAAGCTTCATTATAATCAGGATAAGTTTCCAATGGTGATAAAGTAAAGCTTGGGTTTTGTTTTATTTTTTCTTTATATATTTTTTGTTCAAGTTTGTGTTTATCGGCTATATAAGATAAAATAAAAGGCATTCTTATATATCCAAATACAC
>NZ_JAENKR010000223.1:0-473 GCF_016598965.1 Campylobacter sp. TTU-622 | reverse complement strand
CTATTCTTTTTACAACTGGATCTTCTAAAATAAAGTTCTCGTTTAATAAATTTTCTATTTCTTTTAAATTTTTATCATTAAAAGCACTGATATATTTTTCAGTCAATTTTTTAAGCATTCTTAATCCTTTCATATTCATTAATTTTTACATGAGAATAAAAAGTAAAATAACGATTTTCATCAATTGGTATATTTATAATTTTTTTATTTTGTAAAATTAATTCATTTAACGTTGAAGCAATAAAATATTTTCCTTGATAATTAACATCTTTTTTAATCATACTAAAAGCTGATTTTATAAAATATTCGGCCTTATTAAAATAATAAAATCCTGCTATTGCATTTTTGCTTGCAGGTTTTTTTTCAAAAGCTTCCAAAACAAAGTTGTCTTTATCACATTTTACATAAGCCCATCTTGGATGAATACTTTCAAAACTTAAAACACCTGCATCATTTAAAGATAATTCTAAGAT
>NZ_JAENKR010000222.1:0-473 GCF_016598965.1 Campylobacter sp. TTU-622 | reverse complement strand
AAAAATTCTTTTTTAAACCAAAAACCTTAGATATAAGCAAATCATCGTTAAAATCTTTTAATTTTGGATTTTCTTCTATAATTTCTCTTTCTTTAAAACATTGCTTCGTTTTTAAGTTAAAATCAAGTCCTTTTTCGTCATTATCAAAACCTAAAACGATCTTGGCATTTTTTGCATTCTTTTCAAAATACATAAAAATTTCTTTATGAGCTTTTGTAATTTGTCCATTTGTAGCACAAAGTAAAGTATCATTTGGATTATAATTTTTAAGTTCAAAAAGACTAAGACTATCTATCATACTTTCTGTAATAATAATAGTTTTTATATTCTCTATTTTTTGTTTATTATCTTTATTTCTAATAATTTCAAGTCCTTTATTTCCATAACAAAGTTGTTTAATGGGTTTGCTATATATATTACCTTGCTTATCGTGTGTAATTGGCTTTCTTAGATAAGCTATATAACCGCTAGAA
>NZ_JAENKR010000221.1:0-487 GCF_016598965.1 Campylobacter sp. TTU-622 | reverse complement strand
TATAAATAATATCTTTAAAATTTTGCAAATAAGGATTTAAGATATTATTTTTAGAATTAATAGTGTAATCATATCCAGAAAAAAAATAAGTAAAATCCATAAAAGCATAATCAGCATTCATTCCATTGCAAAGTAATAAAAATATATCTTTAAGTTCTTCTAAAATTTTATTTTTATTGCTTATTTGGTCATTGTTATTTTTATGAAAAAAATTATTTTTAAATTTTGCATCATAATTTTCAATAAGATAGTCAAGCAATTGTTGTGTAATATTATAATTTAACGCCAAACAAGAATTAAAATAAACATCACTTGAATTAAAAAATGGAGGTAAATTTCTCTCTAAAATGAAAGTATTAATTTCACTTTGAGAAAAATTTTTTCCATTGGCATTCCAAAAAGGAAAATTGGGAGAAAAATTATATAAACTCCCTATTTTTAAGTATTTATTTTGAAATTTTTTGTAAAGATTAAATTTGCTTTGATC
>NZ_JAENKR010000220.1:0-488 GCF_016598965.1 Campylobacter sp. TTU-622 | reverse complement strand
AAATAGATATTCGTAATTTAGTTTTTAAAGACTATCATTTGCAGATTTTATTTAAAAACAATGAATTTTTCATTAATAATAATTTATTTTTCTTAAAAACAACTTTACAAAAAGAAAAAAATAATATAAAAGTAAATATAGAAAAAATGCTTATTAAGGATTATAATTTAAGCATAGTTGGAAATTTAGATATTAATACTAAGAGCGAGTTTTATTTTTTTGATGCTAAAGCAAATTCTGATTTGATTAATTTTAATATAAATCTTTCTTATAAAAATGGCCAACTTGCTTATAATTTTAAAGAAATTAGTTTTAAAAATATTTTAGAGATTTTTAATAAGATTCAAAATAAAGTTCAACTTCCAGAAGATCTTATTTTATGGGTTGGAAATAGAGTAAAAGGGGAATTTTATTATTTAGATTATATTAAAGGTTTTATAGATTTTAATAAAAAAAGATATTATTTAGATAATATTGAAGCTTCAGGT
>NZ_JAENKR010000021.1:0-19587 GCF_016598965.1 Campylobacter sp. TTU-622 | reverse complement strand
AGAAAGAATTTATTAAAATACTTAATTCCATAGTAGAAATAAAAGAAAAAGCTCATTTAAGCAAATAAAACTTTACCATTTTAAAGTAAAAGTAGTTCCTATATTTTCATCTGAAGTACAAGAAATTGATATATTATTTTCTTTGCAAATTTTTTTTACCAAAGAAAGTCCTATGCCAAAACCACCTTGATCTTGATTAAATCTTGCGTAGCGATCAAAAATATTTTTTAAATTTTCTTTAGCTATGCCAATACCACTATCATTAATACTTAAAAAATTTTCTTTAAGACAAATATTGATATTTCCATTTTTTTTATTATATTTTATAGCATTGCTTAAAAGATTATCAAAAAGTTTTACAAATTGAGCTTTATTAGCAAAAATAAAACTTTTTTCTAATTTACTTATAAGTGTTATTTTTTTTTGCTCTAAAAAAGGTTTAAAATATTCTAAACGCTCACAAATGAGCTTTTTTAAATCAAGCTCTTCTTTTTCTTTGGAGAGGGTGTGTTCAAAGTTATAATAGACTAAATCAGAATATACCTGATTTAAGGTTTTAGCTGCAAGTTTAATGCGTTCAAATTTCTTATTTTCTATATTTTGTTTTTGGAGTTGTTCTATACTCATTAAAATAACGCTTAATGGAGTGTTGATTTCGTGAGTAGAATCTTTAATAAAGCGATTTAAAAATTTAATTTTTTCATCTAATGGTTTTAGAGCTATTTTTACTAAAAAATAGGCAATAATAGCAAGAAGTAAAAAAGCAAAAATGGCACAAATTAATACTTTAATTCTAATCCATAATAATTCTTGATTTATATCATTTCCTTGTATGATGATTTTAAGAGCATTTTCTTCATTGTCAATTTCGTTATTTTTATTAATTAAATAATAATTATTTGAATTCATTTTTGCTTCGAAAAATACTTTTCCATTTTCAATTCCCCTTCCTTTAAATTTAGCTTTGGCTTTTGATAAATTAAAATCTAAATTATCGAAAAAAATTTGATTTTTATCAAAAATAGCAAATTTAAGTTTTGATGAATCAGCTATATTTTTAGAGCTTTGTTCGATAGGAATAAATTTAGAATTTATAATATTAATAACAATATTTCTATGAATTTCTTTAAGATTGTTTCCTTGTAAAATTATCAATTCTTCATAAAGTTTTTGATACCAAAGAGTAAAGAAGAATGCTAAAAAAATTCCTGTTGTTGTAAGATAGATAAATAAGATTTGATAAATCACTTTTTTACTTGATTTATTCTCCGACATAACTATAACCTCTACCCCTTTGATTTATAATCTTTTCTTTTCCTAAAAGCTTTCTTAAATTTTTAATATATACTCTAAGACTTAATTCACTTGGTTCTTCATCATATCCCCAAATTTCTTCAAAAATAGTTTCGGTTTTTATAAAATGATTTTTATTTTTTAATAAAAAGGCTAAAAGTTTGATTTCTTTATTAGGTAAAGATAAAGGTTTTTCATCTTGATATAAAATTTGTGATTTTAATGCAAATTTAAAACCATTTCCCAATTCTTCAAAATCTTCTTTTTTATGAGAAAAAGCTCTTTTAAGCAATGCTTCTATGCGGATGCTAAGTTCAGCAAGCTCAAAAGGTTTGCGTATGTAATCATCACATCCTGAATCATAACCTTGTTTTAAATCAGCTAAGGTGTTTAAAGAAGTCATAAAAATAGCTGGAGTTTTTTTTCCGCAATTTCTTAGTTCTTTAAGCAAGGAAAAGCCGTCTCCTAGAGGAATTTTTACATCCAAAATCCAAAGATCAAAATTTTTTTCATATGCTAAATTTAAAGCTTCATTTGCATTATCACAAAGTATAACTTCATAGCCTTCATCTTCTAAAAATTCTTTTATAATTTCGCTTAAGGATAAATCATCTTCTAAAAGTAAAATTTTCGTTGCCATTTTTTCTCTTTTTTAATATTTTTTAAATATTTTAAAATTATTTTTTAATTTTGCAAAAATATATCCACAAACAAATCCAAAAATATGCCCATACCAAGCTATATTAATACCCATAAGCAAAGGAACAAAACTCATAAGCAAAAGAGCTACAATAAGTCCTTTTGTGCTATTTTTATTTAAAAAAGCAAAATAACCCATTAATACGCAAATTGCTCCACTTGCGCCTATAAGATTGATTGTTTGATTAAAATAAATATACGCAAAATAAATATAAAAAAGGCTTAAGATGGAAGTTGCCATACCTCCTATAAAATACAATAAAATAAAATTTAAAGCTTTGATTTGTTTTTCTAAAATAAGTCCAAATTGAAATAAAACAATCATATTTAAAATTAAATGTGTTAAATCAGCGTGTAAAAACATCGAGCTTAAAATTTGCCAATAAAAGTCTTCTTTAAAAAATAAAATATTAAGTCCAAATATATCATAACTAGAATAAGGAATTAAAATAAAAAATAAAATATTTATAAATATTAAAATAAATACAAACAAAAAGACTCCTTATTGTAAAAATTCACAAAAAATTCACAAATAAAAAATATACTTTAGAAATTTTGAATTTAGGGTTTATAATTTGAAAACTAAAAGTATTATTATATCATTAATTTTATTTAGCTATTTATCAGCTGATATGATTATTTCCTTTGATTCTTTGCCTCCTAATTCAAAGGAATTTATAAAAAAATATTTTAAAGCTCCGGTGGGTATAGTTCAGCAAGATAAAAATTCCTATGAAGTTTATTTAAGCGATGGAACAGAGCTTGAATTTTCTAGTGATGGTTCTTGGAGAGAGATAGAAGCTAAAATTACTCCTTTGGATTTAGATATTTTGCCTGTAAATATAGCTAGTATTGTCAAAAATGAATTTAAAAATATAAAAGCAAAAGAAATAGAAAAAAAAATTAATTATTATAAAATTAAACTTGTTAATAATATAAAAGTTTTAATAGATTTTAATGGAACTATTTTACATAAAGAATATGATGATTAAATCATTATAATTTCTTTAATATCATCATATTCTAGTTTTTCTTTTTCGAGTAAAATGGATGAAAGCTTTGAAATTTTTTCTTTCATAGGGGTTAAAAATTCATACATTTCTTCTTTTTGTTTTTTTAAAGAGCTGTCTTCTATCATATCAAAACTTATCATGAAATCAAGAATTTCTTTAATTTTTAAAAAGTCATTTTGTGAATTTGTATAGTTTTCATTGTAAATAAGCTCCATTGCACACGAGCCTGCTAAATAAACTTTTATTTTATTAAAAAGTTCTGATTTTGATTTTATATTATTTTCATACTCTTTAAATCTATCTTCAATAAGGGTAATTTTTTCAAATTTTATATCAAAGTAATATGCGCTTAAAGCTTTTGCAGCTTGATAGGTAGCTTGAATTTTCTTTTCTTTTTCATTAAAACTTAATATTTTCTTTTTTCCTAAAAGGACTTTATTTAATACGGCAAAAAAATCATTTTCACTTACTTGATTTGAATTTCTTCTTAATGCGTTAATAGCAGCTTCATTTACCAAAGTTTCAAGTCCAGCTCCACTAAATCCTACGGTTGCTTTAGCAATTTTTTGTAAATTTGCTTCATTTTTTTTATCTTTCATATAAATTTCTAAAATTTTAAGCCTATCATTAAAATCAGGCAAAGATAAAAAAATTCTTCTATCAAAGCGTCCTGAGCGTAGAAGAGCACTATCCATAAGCTCTATTTTATTTGTAGCACCAATTACGATAACGCCACTATTATCTTCAAAACCATCCATTTGGGTTAAAAGTTGATTTAGTGTACTATCTCTTTCTACATTAGACATTTCTCCTCTTGTTTTTCCAACTGCATCAATTTCATCAATAAATATAATACTTGGCGCCATCATTTTAGCTCTAGAAAAAAGCTCTCTTACACGCTTTGCTCCCATTCCAACATAAATTTCAACAAAGCTAGATCCGCTTTGATAAAAAAAAGGAACCCCAGCTTCTCCTGCCACAGCTTTTGCAATCAGAGTTTTACCAACACCAGGGGGTCCTACCATTAAAACCCCTTTAGGCATTTTTACTCCAAATTCTTTATATTTTTTAGGATTTTTTAAAAAATCAACTAATTCGCTTAGTTCTGTTTTTACTTCATTAACACCTGCTACATCGTTAAAAGTTATATTTGAAATAACGGGTTTGATATTAATATCCCAAGAGTTTGTATTTAAATTTCTATTTTGTTCTTGATGATTTTGTATTTTAAAGTTTTGTTTTTTTTTGCTAGAGAGTAAGATAAAAAATAAAAGGGCAAAAATTAAAATTAAAATTAAAATAAGCAAAAAATAATTTTCTTTTTCAACTTCTATTGGAACTTTATTTAAAAGTTCTTTTATATCCACACCATCTTTTATGATGGCATAATTTTCTCCTTTAACTTTTAAAAAAATTTCATTTTCATCAATAATAGCTTTTTGTATTAAATTTTGATCAAGAAAGCTTTGATATAACTCTTTATCTATAAATTTTACTTCATTTTTTAAATATAAAATAACAAATAATAAACACAAAATAGCCAAAGATATAAAAATAATTTTTTTATTTTTCATAATTATGCCTTAAAATAACTTCATTATATTCTTCTTTAATATTATAATTTTTAACACTTAACCATTCTTTTGAAATATCTTTAAAAGAATGAATTTTTACTTTATTAAAAAATTGATCATAGCCTTCAAAGATATTGTCTTTTTTATTTTCTACTAAAATTTCAAGTTTTGTATTTTTATGATTTTTTCTAAAATTATAATTATTTTCTTTAACTATATTTTTTAAAATATTTAATCTTTCTTTTGCAATTTGACCATTTATAGTATTTTTTAAAGTTGCCGAATGAGTGTTATTTCTTGGACTAAAAACAAAAGCATGAATATGAGTAAGATTAAATTCTTTAAAATTAGCTAAAGCTTCTTGCCAAATTTCTTCGCTTTCTCCAGGATGACCTACTATAAAATCAGTTCCTAGTGCAAAACCTTTAGAGGAAAGTTTTTGAAATAAAGCAAGATCATTTTTTGTATGAGATCTGCGTCTCATAATTCTAAGCATGGTTTCACTTGTGTGTTGTAAGGCTATGTGCAAATGTCTTTCAATAAAATTTTCATCTAAAATTTCAAAAAAACTTTCATCAAGTTGAGCAGGTTCAAGGCTACCTAGTCTAATACGTTTAATCCCTGATATTTTTCCTAATTTTTGCAAGAGTTTTCCAAGGCTTGTTTGATCTTTTAAACCATAACTTCCTATATTAGTTCCTGTTAATACAAGTTCATTGTAGCCATTTTGGGCTAGTATTTTAGCTTGTTCTAATAAAATATCTTCTTTAACACTTCTTGATTTTCCTCTAACACTTGGAATAATGCAATAACTACAATTAAAATCACATCCTTCTTGGATTTTTATAAAAGCTTTTGTATGATGTTCATATTTGCTTACTATGTCTTTATCTATAAAATTTAAATTTCCTATTTCATAAAAATTTTTTTTAGTATTTAATAAATCATTAATTTTATTTTTTTCAGATGCTCCTAAAACTCCAAAAATTTGTTTTTTGTCAAAGAGTTCTTTGCCTTTGCTAAAAGCACCGCATCCTGTTAAAATGATTTTTATTCCTTTTCTTTGTAGATTATGAATATAGTTTTTAATCCCGCTATCAGCTCCATTTGTAACTGTGCAAGAATTAATAATAATAATCTTAGCCTCATCTTCCTTATAGGTAATTTCATAATCTTTAATATATTTTTTTAAAAGTTCGCTATCATAAATATTGGTACGACAACCAAATGTTTTAATAAAAATTTTTTCCTTCAAAAATTCTCCTTAGAATGTTTTAAAATATCCTCTTTAGAAGGAAAATAAATATTTTGAGTTGGATAAGTAAATTTTATATCTTTATGTTTATTAAATTCTTTAACAATTTCTTTGCATAATGTACTTCTAAGTGTTAAAGCTGCATAGGAATTTGTCATATACCACGCAGAAATTCTCATGCCATAGTTTTCAAAAAAAGTAAAAAATTTAGGTCCTACTTGAGGATTTTTAATGCTATAGGTATTTTGAAGTTTAGTTAAAGTTTTTTTAGCTAAATTTGTATAAGGTTTAGAATGTTTAATTACGATTTCTTCAATAATTTTTTGAGCTTTTTCAAGATTAGAATCAAAACTAAGAGTAATATCAATACCATCAAAAATGGTTTTCATACCATGATGCGTATAGTTTGATATAAGCTCTGTAAAAACATAGTTATTAGGTATAAAAATAATTCTTCCAGCACGTCTATTATCTGTGTAAGTTACAAGAGTGATATCTTCATAAAGTGTAATTTTTAAAAGAGAAATATCTATAATATCTCCAACATAAATTTCATTATTGTATGTTACTCTTATACGATCCCCTACACGAAAACTTCCACCAAATATAATTACACACCATCCAAGCATAGACATAAACATATCTTTCATTGCAATAGCTAATCCAGCAGAGGCAAAACCTAAAATAGTAATTAAATAAGAAATATTTTCTATATAAACAAAAAGTAAAATAAATAATATAATATTGACATTAATAACATTAATAATCTTAGTTGCAGTATAATAGCGTTCATTATCTTTAATATATTTTTTAACAATCATTTTTAACAAAAACGATATAACAATTACTATGATAATAGCAATAATAAGATTTAAAGCTTTTAAGCTTTGTTCTTTTATCTCAGATTGAACACGAAAAATTTCTTCATCGATTTTTTTTTCATAAACCAAAAACGAAACAGAAACAAATTGCAAAGCTTGTTCAAATTCTTCTAATTTTTTGTTAGATTTTTCTAATTCTTTTATATTTTCTTTACTATTGTTAAATTTTACAAGCTCTTTTAGATCTGTATTTTTTTCTTTGATGGTATCAATTAAATTTTTAAAATTATTAAATTTAAAAATATATTCTTCTTTTTCGTTTTTTAATTTTTTTATATGAGAAAAGGCATTAATAATCTCTAAAGGATTGGTAAGTTTTGGTAATATTTCTATATTTTGAGGAACAAGCAAAATTTTAGCAAAATTAAAATCTTTATAATCTTTTAAAAGATTTAGTTGTTCTTTTAGTGAAAAAATCTTTTTTTTAATTTCTTCTTTTTGCTCTAATTTTAAATCATCTTTTTTTAATAAAGAATCTAAAACTATAAGTTCATTATTGATTTCTTGATATTTGTTAAAATTTTCATAATGAATATTCCACACATTTTTATTGATTAAAGAATTAAGTTCTTCAATTTGTTTATTGATAGTATTGATTGTAGCATTTTGACTATAAACAAAAGAACAAACTAAAATTAATAAATAAAGTATTTTTTTCATATAAAACTTTCTAAGCTTTTTAAAATGATATTTTTATCTATATCATCTTTAATAATAGCTTTTCCTATCTTTTTTAATAAAATAAAATTTATTTTTTCTTGTTTGGTTTTTTTATCAAGAAAAAAGCTTTGATAAAAGGTATTTATATTAGGTATTTTATAAAATATAGGCAAATCAAATTTTTGCAAAGTTTGATTTATTTCTTGAATTTGTGTTTTTTTTAAAAAATTTAAATGATAGGCTAAAATATTTGCCATATGAATCCCAATGCTTACAGCTTCTGCGTGTAAATATTTTTTATAAAAAGTTTGATTTTCTATTATATGTGCAAAAGTATGACCATAATTAAGCATCATTCTTAAATGATTTTCTTTTTCATCTTTTGATACAATTTTAGCTTTAATTTCTATGCTTTTTTGAATGATATTTGAAAGCAACTCATCATCTCTTGATAAAAAAAGCTTTTTATCGATATTTTGGATAAATCTAAAAAAATAAACATCAAAACTCAAAGCCATTTTTATAACTTCTGCCATAGCAGAACTTAGCTCTTTATCATTTAAGGTTTTTAAAAATTCGCTTTGACAATAAACAGCTTTTGGTTGATAAAAACTACCTATGAGATTTTTTCCAAATTGATTATTAATCCCTGTTTTACCTCCAACAGAAGCATCCACACAGGCTAAAAGAGTGGTTGGAATATTGATAAATTCAATTCCTCTTTGATATATACTCGCAACAAAACCTCCAATATCAGAAATAACTCCTCCGCCAAAACTAATCAAAACGCTTTTTCTATCAATGCGATATGCAAACATTTGATTTAAAATTTTTTCTACTGTTTGTAAATTTTTATATTCTTCGCCTTCTTCTATACCGATGATAAAGAGTTCTTTACATTTTATTTTGCTTTTTAGAGTTTTAAGATGAAGATTTAAAATTCTAGCATTACTTAGCAAAACAACTTTAGTATCAAGATTAAGTTTTTCTAATTCATTAATAAAAACTTTATAAGAATTTTGTTTTAATTTGATGTCTATTTGCATTTTTTAACTTATAGGAATAAAAAGTTGATAATTTCTACTCATCTTTTTATAGTGTTTATTAAAATTAGTACTTAAATTTCTTGATAAACTATTTTTTAATAACTCAGGCTCAAAACTAATAAATTGCAATAAATCATTTCTATATTGCAAGCTTAAAATAGGATTTTCGTCTTTTTTATTGATAATTAAAATATTTTTATCATAGAGTTTTGAAAGACTCTCAAAATACTCTTCCATAGAATTTACATTTTCTTGTATAGGATTATAATAATAAAAACTCACATTAAAATTAAGCAATTTGCTTAAATCTACTATAACATTAGCTTGATTTTCTAATTCATTTTCATCAGAGCTTAAAATCACGCATTCTTTTAAATTATTAAAATCTGTATCTCCAATTTTTAAAATAGGAATTTTTAGTTCAAAAAAATTCTTTTTTTCTTTTTCAAAATATTTATGATCAGTAATAAACATTCCAACATCATTATTTTCTAAAAAAGAATTAAGATTTTTAAAATCTGTATTCTTATAATCAAAAAATATTTCTTCATTCTTACTTGATACATCTATGAGTTTTTTTATTTTTTCATAAATGCTATTAATAGTTGGATTAATAACTCTTAAGAAAAATTTACGACTATTGGTTTTTTGACTAAAGGCAATGAGCGTATCTATAAGTCTTTCTTGTGTTAATAAACTCATATTTTTCATATCAATAATGCAGTAAATATTGTTTCCAAAAGGTGCTGGAAATTGACCTAGATTCCCGCGTATATTATGAAAAACACTTTGAAGTACTACAGGATCTCCTACTATCAAAATACTATCATTTGGATAGAGTATAAAACTTGGTTTTACAAAATGTATTTTTGAATTCCTATAAACTAAAACAATGCGCCATCTTTTTTGCTGGATAAAACCTATGTGTCTATAGGCAAAAATAGAACCTACTGGGATTTTAATCTCCATAATCTCACCAAGTCCAAGTCCTATATATTGAGCCGTAAGAGCAACATCAGGTAAAAAATCTAAAAATCTTCTACTTAAAGCACTTCTTGCATCAACAATTTTACATTGTTCATCGTTGATAACAAGTCCCCAAAAATCCATAATATTAATTTCTAATTGCAAATTTAAAGATCTTAAGCTTTCATAAGTTTTTTTAGTATCAAATTCATTATCCATATAGATTAAAGCTTGTTTGTAATCTTTTGTCATAATAAGCTCAAGTCTAGCTGTGCTAGTAGGATCAAATTTATGAAATTCTAAATATTCATTATTTATATTTAAATCAATATTTATATCGTTTTGATAAACAATGGTAAAAAAAAAGTTTAATCCTTTTTCAAAACAAAGCCTTTCTAAGAAATGCTTTGCTAAAATACCATCAATAATTATTAAAATATGATTCATTGTTTCACTCCAAAAAAGGAAATTATAGCAAATGGAATTTAAATTAAAACATAAAGATCAAAATGCAAGAGTTTGTGAGATTAAAACTACTCATAGTTCTTTTTTGACGCCTATTTTTATGCCAGTTGGAACGCTTGGAGCTGTAAAAAGTCTTGATGCTAAGGATCTTTTAGATTTACTTGATGCTAAAATTATTTTAGCAAATACTTATCATTTATATTTGCGTCCTACAAGCAGTGTGATTAAAAATTTTGGAGGATTACATCATTTTAGTGGTTTTACTAAAAGCTTTTTAACAGATAGTGGTGGATTTCAAGCATTTTCTTTAAGTAAAAATTCAAAGCATTGTGAAGAGGGGATAGAGTTTAAAAGCCATATTGATGGAAGCAAACATTTTTTTACCCCAAAAAGTGTGCTTGATACTCAATATGATTTTAATTCAGATATTATGATGATACTAGATGATTTAGTAGCTTTACCAGCCGATCTTAAAAGAATACAACTTTCGGTAGATAGAACAATAAAATGGGCAAAAGAATCTATAAAATATCATAAATTACAACAAGAAAATGGAATAGGAATTGGACAGAATATTTTTGGCATAGTGCAAGGTGGAACAGATCATAATGAAAGAAAACGTTGTGCTTTAGCTTTAAATGAAATGGAATTTGATGGTTTGGCTATTGGGGGTTTGAGTGTAGGTGAAGAAAATAAACTTATGTATGAAACAGTTGAAAATGTTACAACTTTTATGGATGAAAAACATCCAAGATATTTAATGGGGGTAGGAACCCCTGAAGACTTGGTTGAAAACATAGAAAGAGGGGTTGATATGTTTGATTGTGTAATGCCAACAAGAAATGCAAGAAATGGAACTTTTTTTACTACTTTTGGGAAATTTAATATTAAAAAAATGGAATTTATAAATGATCATAGTCCTATTGATGAAAAATGTTCTTGCTATACTTGTAAAAATTATTCAAGAGGATACTTAAATCATCTTTTTAAATCAAAAGAATTAACTTTTTTTCGTTTGGCAAGCTTGCATAATTTGCATTATTATTTAACTCTTGTTAAAGATGCTCAAAAAGCAATTCTTTCAAATTCTTTTTCTAAATTTAAAAAAGAATTTTATTCTTTAAGAGGTGTGCAGTGCTAAACGAAAATTTAAAGAAAATTTTGCAAAATAAAAATTTAGAAACACTTTATACTGATTTTGGAGAGCAAAAAATTTTTATTTTACATTTTGATCAGAAATTAAAAGTTTTTTCATTTGAGGATAAAAATATTCTTTTTTTAAAAAATAATGAAGAATTTATACCTTTTAAAATAGAAGATTTTACTTCTTTATTTAAAGAAATTTTAGAAAATATAAAAAAGCAAAATACTCAATTTCAAAATATCATTGAATATAAAGAAAATATGATTTTAAAAGGGAATTCTATTAAGAATTTTTTAAAGAAATCTTTCGTTTTAAAGCAAAAAATTAATAAAAATTTAAAATTTTTGATACTTTTAAAAGATTCTTTAAAAATGCTTCTAAATAATCATCTTTTTTTGAAAAAAACTTTAAAATTATTATTATTAAATGTTGATATTCTTATAAATAGCATTAAAGATAATCTTTCGCATCTTGATGCACTTTATATTTTATCAAGCTCTATTAAAAATGAAACAATGAATAAAAATATTTATCTCTTAAGTGTGCTTTCTGTGATTTTTCTTCCTTTAAATCTTATAGTAGGTTTTTTTGGAATGAATACAAAAAATCTTTTTTTAGAAAATAATCCTTATGGAACCTTATATATATTTTTTAGCATTTGTTTTATTTTAATTTTTGGCTTGTTATACTACAAAAGCAAGAAAGTTAAAGAGCTTGAATTTGATGATTATTTAAAAAAAAAGAAATAAATTTTTGCTATTTTTAAGATTTTTTATATATAATTTTCATTTTTATTTTGCGTTCGTAGCTCAGCTGGATAGAGCATTTGATTGCGGTTCAAAAGGCCAGAGGTTCGAATCCTCTCGAGCGCGCCATACTTTCTGTTTTATCTGCTTGATTGTAATAACTCTTTTTGCTAAAATATTTAAATTAAAAAAACAATATCAAAAGATGATCTATGAAAAAAAATACCGTTACTGAAGCTTCTATTTATGAAGCACAAGGTCTTAAAAATGAGGCTTTAGAAATTTATAAAAATATATTAAAAAGTGATCCAGAAAATCAAAATGCTATTGATGCTATACGTAGGCTTAGTGGATTAAGATCAAAACATACAGATTTAAATACCCAAATGCTTGATTTTTTTATTATGATGCAAAGTGAAGAAGAAATTAATGAATTTAAAAGGTGGTTAATAAAAATATGAATATTGAAGATTTAGCTAAAAAAACAATTGATGAAATTAGTATAGAAATTAAAGAAAAAGAAAGACAAAAAAGTATTTTAGAAGAACAGCAAAAAGAACTAAATATTCAAAATAAATTAAATGAAATTCATACTAAAGGATTTAAAGAAGAATTTCCTAGCGTTGAAGAAATTTCTATACAAGAACAAGATAATGAAATTAAAAATGATATTTTAAAAGAACAAACCAAAGAATTTCAAAATGAAAAAAAACTACAAACAAATCAAGAAAATAATAATTTTTTAGAAAATATTCCACAAATTGATGAAGCTTATTCTTATATACAAGAAATAGAAAAAGATGCATTAGAAAAAAAGGAAAATTCAACTTATCAAGATGATATTTTTTTAAAAAATTTACGAGAAAGAATTTTGGTTTTATTTGAGGGATTAAATAGTGTAAAAAAAGATAAAGTAGAGCAAAAATTAATATTAACGATAAATTTTTTAGAGTTTTTACTTGCAAAAATTGAAGATAAACTTAAAAAATAATCCTGATATTAATTTTATAGTAAATTTTTTAAAACCTTATACCAAAAGAGCATATTTAGTAGGTGGAAGTGTAAGAAATTTATTATTAAATCTTCCATTAAATGATTATGATATAGAACTTTATGATCTTACTTGTCATCAATTTGATGAAATAATGCAAAAACTAGGAGCCAATGGTTTTGGTAAAAGTTTTTTTGTTTATAAATATAAAAACTATGATTTGGCTTTAGCAAGATATGAAAATAAAATTTCAAAAGGTCATAGAGGCTTTGATGTTAAAATTTGTCAAATAGAAAAAGATGGGGCAAGAAGAAGAGATTTTACTTTCAATGCTCTAATGATTAATATTTTTAATGGGGAATTTTTAGATTTTTATGGTGGATATGAAGATCTTAAAAATAAGACTATAAGACACATAGATGCTAAAAGTTTTAAAGAAGATAGTTTAAGAATTTTAAGAGCTATTGTTTTTGCAGCAAGATTTAATTTTGTCATTGCCAAAGAAAGCTTAGAATTGATGAAAGAGATGGATATAAGTGATCTTAATTTGGGGCGTATTAATGCAGAGCTTTATAAATTTTTTAAAGCAAAAAATTTAGCATTGGGTTATAAATACATACAAGATTTAAATTTAGAAAAAAAAATTTTTTTTCATAATTTCAATGATGATCAATTTAAAAGCTTGCTTGAAAATACTAGAGAATTTATTAAAGATGAGGCTTTATTTTTATATCTTTACTTAAATCATTTTAAAATTGATTTCAATGAGTTTTTTAAAAAAAGTAAGTTAAAAAAAGAATTATTATCAAAGGTAAAAGAAGAGTATTTTGAAGGTGAAATAAGTGATTTTGAGCTTTTAAAAATTGCCTTAAAAAAGCCTTTAAATTCTTGGCTTGGTCTTTGGAATAAAGAAAGAATAAAAAGAGCAAAAAAGTTAAAAGTATATGATAAAAAAATTGCAATCAATATTGATATGGATAAAATTTTTAAAAGCAATTTAAACGGAAAGGATTTAGGAGAATTAATACAAAAAGAAAAAGAAAAAGAACTTTTAAAATATCTACAAAAGGATTAGATTATGAAATATATTTTAAAAATTAGCACCAAAGATCAAAAAGGTTTGGTTTATAAAATTTCTCAAATTCTTTTTGAAAATAATATTAATATTATTAAAAATGACGAATTTGTAAATGAAGAAATGTTCTTTTTTAGAGGACTTTTAGAGGGGGAGTTTGATAAGGAAAAATTGCTTAATAATTTAAAATTAATAATGCCTTGTGATTCTTTTATCGAACTTTATGAAAAAAGAAAAAAAGATATTATTATTTTTGTAACAAAGGAAAGTCATTGTTTAGGAGATTTGCTTATAAAACATTTTAGCAATGAACTTGAAGCCAATATTAAAGCTGTGATTTCAAATTACGATATTCTTAAACCATTAGTAGAAAAATTTAATATTCCTTATCATACATTTTCTACAACTGATAAAAGCAAAGATGAACAAGAAAAAGAAATTTTATCTTGTTTAAAAAATTATAATTTTGATTATTTGGTTTTAGCAAAATATATGAGAATTTTATCACCTTATTTTGTTAAATGTTATGAGGAAAAAATTATTAATATTCATCATTCTTTTTTACCTGCATTTATCGGAGCAAATCCTTATAAGCAGGCTTATGAGAGAGGGGTAAAAATTATTGGAGCCACAGCTCATTTTGTAAATGATTGTCTTGATGAGGGGCCTATTATTACTCAAGATGTTTTACCTGTTAATCATGAATATACTTGGCAAGAAATGCAAAAAATAGGTAGAGTTATAGAAAAAAATGTATTGTCTAAAGCTCTTGATTTGGTTTTTGAAGATAGAGTTTTTATTTATAATAATAAAACTATTGTATTTTAAAGCTTGAAATTCATTCAAGCTTATTTTTTAAAAGCGATAACCAATTCCGGCTAAAAATATCTGATAGGTTTCATCATAAAAACTAATATCGTTATTTTCTTTTTTAAGAATATAAGTAGCATATGAATAAAGATTTTTTTTGTCTAAGAAATTATTTTTAACAACCTTTAAATTAAATTTTATCTCATTTCCAGAAGCTTTTTGATTAAAAAGTGGATTAATTTTTTTAGCTTCTATTTTATTATAAGCTATTTCAGGAGATAAAATATAATCTTGCATAAAAGGATGATTCAATCCAGCGCTTATTCCGTATCTTGAGAAGCTTTGTGCTTTACCATCTGCATCATTATAGTCATAATTTATCCCTGCATTAAAGAAAGAATAATTATATTTTAGTTCAATTTGATGAAAATATCCATCACGTTTTAAAGAATTAAGCGTAATGAGTTCTTGATCAATTTTATTTTTTGCAAAAAGATAGCTTAAATTTATATTTTGTAAAGCATCAATTTCATAACTTGTTCCTAGTTTAATACCAAATTTACTAACACCAGTTTCTTCTCTATTTTGTTTTATAAGATAAGGATTAGCGTAAGCTTTTTCTCTTAATGAGCTAACAAATGCTAAAGAAGAGGTAAATTTTTCCAAATATGATCTTTCATAACCTAAAGAAATTCCACTAATATCTCTTCCATTATAGTTTTTTAGAAAAAGTCTATCGTTGTCAATTAAACCACCATAATAAAGTTCAAATCCTAAAAGCAAACTTGCTTCGGCGCTAGAATGAGGATTTTCATTAAGACTATTTATATAATCACGATTAGCTAAAGGCGAAAGATTGCTTTTGATATCTCTAATGCCAAACCCAAATGAAATATTTCCACTAAAACCTTGGTTAAAATCTGCTGCACTTAAAAACAACGGGATGAAGCAGAAAGATAATAATATTTTTTTCAAATTTTTTCTCCTTTTAATTTTGAAAATAAAAAGGGATAATGTTAATTAAATTTGTATTAATTTCGTATAAATTTATTTTTAATTTGTTAAAATTTTAATACAAAGTTATTTTTAGAGGTTAAAAATTTATGAAAAATCAAGAATATTTTGATTTAGATTTAGAAAGAGCTATTTTAAGTACTTGTTTATATAGCGAAGATGCTTATGCTAGTATAGCCGGAGATATTGAGATAAAAGACTTTAGTTTAAAAGCCCATCAAGATATTTTTAAAGCTATTATTGCTTGTGTAAATGCCAATAGCCCTATTAGTGTAAGTTTTATTAAAAAATACAATAAAAATATCGATGAGAATGTTTTAAATGAAATTATAGCAACGCCAACTATGATCGATTTAGTGGCTTATGTAAATGAACTTAAAGAAAAATCAATTAAAAGACAACTTTTAAATTTTGCCTATCTTTTACCAAGTCGTATCAATGAAGAGCGTCCTGTTAGCGAAATTTCTGATGAAATCGGTAAAGAAATTTTTAATTTGACAAATAGAATCAATTCTAATGATATTAAAAGTTCAGAGATTGTTGTGAGCGAGCTTTTAGAAGAATTTAAAAAGCAAAAAAGTTTAGAAAATAAAGGATTAATAGGACTTGATACAGGATTTGATGAGCTTAATTCTATGACTAAAGGTTTTAAAGGTGGAGAGCTTGTTATTGTTGCAGCAAGACCCGGTATGGGTAAAACAACCTTGTGCTTAAATTTTATAGAAAAAACTTTAAGACAAAACAATGGAGTGGTAATGTTTTCACTTGAAATGCCAGCGGTTCAAATTATGCAAAGAATGTTGTCTGCAAAAACTTCTATTCCTTTGCAAAAAATTATTACTGCAGATTTAAATGATAATGAATGGGATCGTATAGGCGATGCTTGCAATGATTATATAGAAAAAAAGTTTTATATTTATGATAGCGGTTATATAACAATTACAGATGTAAGAGCCATTTTAAGACGCCTTAAATCACAAGAAGAAGGAATAAAGCTTTGTGTGATAGATTATATAGGACTTATGATGAGTAATTCTAATTTTAATGACAGACATTTGCAAGTAAGTGAAATTTCAAGAGGTTTAAAACTTTTAGCAAGAGAACTTGATATTCCAATTATCGCTTTATCTCAATTAAATCGTTCATTAGAAAATAGATCCAATAAACGTCCAATGTTAAGTGATTTAAGAGAGAGTGGGGCGATAGAACAAGATGCTGATACAATTTTATTTGTATATAGAGATGAAGTTTATAGAGAACAAGAAGAAAAAGAAAGAGAAAATAAAGCTAAAGCCGAAGGAAAAACTTATCAAAGAAATTTTATGCCAAATCCTTTACAAGAAAATGCTGAAATTATTGTAGGAAAAAATAGAAATGGACCAGTAGGAATGTGTGAAGTTCTTTTTTTAAAAGATAAATCTTCATTTGCTGAAAAGCCAAGATTTGAAAGTGTTGAATTTAATGGTTGATTATAAAAAGGGGTTAAAATGAAATTAAGCGAAATTGCTAATTTTTTAAGTTTGGATTATAAAGGTGAGGATTTAGAGATTAAATCTTTAAATTCATTATTAAGGGCTAATTTTATGGAGCTTACTTATTGTGATGGGGAAAAAAATATTAAAGATATTGCAAATACAGGTGCTGGTGCTATTTTAATAGCAAAAGAATATGAGCATTTAGTTCCTAAGCATACAAAAGTTTTAATAAGTCCTAATGCGCATCTTCATTTTGCTTTTTTAAGCAAACTTTTTGCTAATAATTTAATTTCAGATGTTAAAGAAAAAAAACAACAAATTGCAAAAAGTGCTAAGATTATGCCAAATGTATATCTTGGAAATAATATTTTTATAGGAGAAAATGTTATTATTATGGCAGGAGCATACATAGGAGATAATGTAGAGATAAAAGATGACACTATCATCCATCCTAATGTTGTAATTTATAATGATACTAAAATAGGTAAAAAATGCCACTTGCTTGCAAATTGTGTTATAGGAAGCGATGGATTTGGTTATGCGCATAATAAAAATGGAGAACATTTTAAAATTTATCACAATGGTAATGTAATTTTAGAAGATTATGTAGAAATTGGTGCTTGTACAACTATAGATCGTGCAGTTTTTGATAGCACAATTATTAAAAAAGGAACAAAAATAGATAATTTAGTTCAAGTAGGTCATAATTGCCATATAGGTGAAAACTGCATTATAGTAGCACAAAGTGGAATTTCTGGTTCTAGTGAGCTTGGGCGTAATGTTATAATGGGCGGACAAAGTGCAACAAGTGGGCATTTAAAAATAGGAAATTTTGCTACTATTGCAGCAAGAGGAGGAGTTAGTAAAAACCTTGAAGGAGGAAAAGTTTATGGAGGTTTTCCTATAATGCTTCAAAAAGACTGGCTTAAACTTCAAGCAAAAATTGCCTTAAAATTTAAAGAAAAATAATGCTTTAGCTTTAAAGCAGTTTTTTTCTTTCATAAATTTTTCTTATTTTTAGATCTAAATTAAAGCAAGTTTTAAAAAATACAGGAACAACAAGCAAAGTTAAAAGAGTTGAGCTTATAAGTCCAAAAATAACACTAATTGCCATAGGAGAGTTTGCTTCATAACCTGAGCCTTTAAAAAGAGCAAGGGGTAACATTGCAAAGATCATAGCAAAAGTTGTCATTAAAATTGCTCTAAGTCTTGATTTTCCAGCAAAAATTAAAGCTTCATCAGGATCTAACCCTTCGTGACATTTTTTATTGGCTAAATCCACAAGTAAAATAGCATTTTTTCCTACCATACCAAAAAGTAAAATAATAGCAATTAAAACAAAAAGAGAAAAATTATGTCCAGTGATAAAAAGTCCAAGACAAGCTCCACCAAAGGCTAAAGGCATAGTAATCATAATAATTAAAGGTAAAATTAAACTTTCATAAAGTGCTGCTAATACAAGATAAATTAATATAAAGCCTAAAGTAATAGCAAAAATAAAGCCATTAATTGTTTCTCCTAAAAGATTAATAAAGCCAGAAAATGCATAGTTTAAATTGTTCTTTCCTAAAATAAAATCTATATTTTTAAGAATTAAATTTTGAACTTCTCCTAATGAAATATTATTAACTCCTGCTGTAGTTTTAATACTGCGATTTTTATTGTAATGATGAATTGATTTAACATCTTCTTTATATAAAAAATCTACCACACTAGAAAGATCAAGATCTACACCTTGATTGTTTTTAATGTGTATTTTTTTTAAAGAATCTATATCTTGTTTAAATTTTGGATCTAAACTTATGACAATATCATCTTTTGAATTGGCTCTATCCATACTCCCTATAATTAGATTATTAAAAGAATATTTTAGAATTTCAGCAATATAATAAGGATTTACATTTAAAAGTTTAGCTTTTTCTTGATTGATGAAAAGTGCTATTTCTGCTTTTTTAGAATTAGAATCATCATCTATATCTACTATAGCTTTATTTTGTAATAAAACTTGTTTTACTCTTAGGGTGGCTTCTTTTATTTTGTTTAAATCATCTCCTAAAACTAAAAATTGCACAGGATCATCAATACCTGCTCCATCTATTTTTGGAATTTCCAAAACTTTAATATTAAGATCATTATCTTTTAATAACGCCCTATATTGACTAATGATAGTTTTTTGTCTTTCTTTTCTTTCTTCTAAAGGTTTTAATTTGATATAAATTTTTGCCTTTGATGCTTCTTTGGCATCATTATAACCTACTAATAAATAAGCATAATCAACTCTTTTATCTTTTTTAATTTGTTCTAAGATTTTTAAAGACTTATCTTTCATAGCTTCTAAACTAAGATCTTGTTTGCTTTCAATAAAAACTTGAAATTCGCTATCATCTTCCATAGGTAAAAAATCAAGTCCTATTTTAAGAGCTAAAGCAAAGCAAGAAAAGAGAAAAATTAAAGTAACAATAATAAAACGAATTTTATAC
>NZ_JAENKR010000219.1:0-491 GCF_016598965.1 Campylobacter sp. TTU-622 | reverse complement strand
GGTAATAACTTAACCAATAATGGAAGCGGTGCCATAATCATAGAAGACTGGCTTGTTACTTCAGATGAATCAGGCAAATTAGACACTATAGTTGTAGGTGGAGATAATAAAGACAATGTAAGTGCAGATAATATCACTATAGATGAAGGTAATCTTGATCTAGGAGGACTTGATGATATAAGTGATGTTATTAGTGGAATTGATAAAGGTAATGTAAGCAATGTAACAACTAATGGTAGTGGAGATATAAACTTAATCTATGATCCTACAACAGGAAAGATTTATCAAAGCTTTAACCTTAATGCCTCTATATCAGGAGCAACCTTTAGATCTTTAGTATCTACTACAACAAGAAGATCAACCTTTATTGATAATATTATGGGTAATTCTATGCAAAGCTTTTATCTAAGCTCTTCAAGTAGAGCTCAAAGAATGGCTATGCAAGAAAAAGGTAATTTATACTCTGATGCAAGTGATTATATAAAGAGTGA
>NZ_JAENKR010000218.1:0-494 GCF_016598965.1 Campylobacter sp. TTU-622 | reverse complement strand
CCTTAAAATAGTGATTTATATAAAATAATTATATTATATTTTTCATAGTTAAGCTTATAAATTTTTATATTCAAATAAAAAATCTTCAAATTTATCTAAAGCTCTGTTAAAACTATAATCTTTTCTTTTTACCACGTAAAATTTTCTTTTTAAATTTATATTTTTTATTTTAATTGGATAAAGTATATTATTTTGCAACTCTCTTTCAACAGCTTTTTTAGAAAAAAATGAAATAGCATCTTGTTTTAAAATAAGTTCTTTTATGGCATTTGCTCTATCAAGTTCTAGAAAGATTGGAAAATTTTTAGATACTTTGCCAATTTTTTTCAAAAAAGCATCTCTTAAGCCAGAACCTTTTTCTCTAAAAATCCATTTTTTATCTAAAAGTTCATCAATGTAAAATTCTTTATTTTTTAATTCTTCATTGGCACTTACAACGATTAATTCATCTTCATACCATTCTTTCTTTATGAAAGATTCGTGATCTATATAGC
>NZ_JAENKR010000217.1:0-496 GCF_016598965.1 Campylobacter sp. TTU-622 | reverse complement strand
ATATAAATAGAGGAATTGAAAATTCTAAAGTTATGAAATTGCTTTTAAAACTTTATTATTTACCTAATGTCTGCTTGCTTGAAGGTAATCATGAAAGAAATTTAATAAAATGGGCAAACAATGAAAATATATATTCTAAAGAATTCAATAATTTTACTTTAAAAGATTTTTATAAAGAAAAAATTACACAAAAAGATGCAAAAAAAATTTATTCATATTTAAAAGAGTGTTTTTGGTATGAATATTATGATAAAAAAGTTTTTTGTTGTCACGGAGGAATTAATTTCTTGCCAAAGGAAGAAAAATTAAGTTTAATTTCAAGTGATAATTTTATTAATGGAATTGGAACTTATGATGAAAGTCAAATAATTGCAGATGAATTTAAAAAAAATACTCCAAAAAACTATTATCAAATTTTTGGTCATAGAAATCGTTTTAAATTGCCTATAAGGTTAAATTCTAAAGTTTTTTTATGCGAAGCAAAAGTTGATAAGGG
>NZ_JAENKR010000216.1:0-498 GCF_016598965.1 Campylobacter sp. TTU-622 | reverse complement strand
ATATTTCTTAAATTAGCACTATAATATTTTTTTATCAGTTTAAGATCGCTTTTGCACAAGCTAATATTAAATTTATCACTGATATAAGCTCTAAGTTCATCTAAGTTTAATTCTTTAAGATAAAACTCAAAATGAATACGGCTTTTAAAATGCTCTTTTTTAAAAATTAAAGGCTTTTTGTATGAGCTTAAAACAAAACTTATATTTAAATCACTATAAATTCTTATAAGCTCTAAAAAATCATTATCATATATACTTATTTCATCAAGAAAAACAACAATATTTTCTTTTTTATTGATATAAGGTTTTAAAAACTCTTCAAATTCTTCTTTATTTTTAAAAATTCCATTAAATTTTAAATTTTTAAAATTTTTAGCTAATTTTTGGAGTAAAACACTTTTTCCACTACCACTTTTACCAAGCAACAATATAAAACTTTTTTGTTTTAAAAGCTCTTCTTTTATACGATTTAAAATATAATCTTGATTTTTAATGTTA
>NZ_JAENKR010000215.1:0-502 GCF_016598965.1 Campylobacter sp. TTU-622 | reverse complement strand
AGATAATTCTTTATATTTAAATTCTTATTTTAATTCTTTATTATCTTTAGAAGTATTGTTTGTAATAAAATAAATCTATATAAGATTTATTTTAATTTCATAAAAATTATTAAAATAAATTTTTTAAGTTTTTTATAAAGCAATAGAAAGAAATAGTTAAAGTTTAGAAAATCGATTATATTTATAAATTTTGATGCTTTTTAGCATCAAAATTATTTTATGATAGTTGGAGTAGCGCTAAGTCCTAAAGCTCTATATTTTTCATAAAGAGCAAAAGCTTCTTTGAGTTCATTTTCACTTACTTTTGGATAGTTTTTGATATTTGGATCAAAATATTTATTTAAGATTGCAATTTTTTCTTTATCATTTTTAGCTTTTTTAACTTCTTTATAAATTAAAGCTGATTTTTCAAAAGCACTTTTTCCATGAACTGGAGTGATTATAAGATTTACTTGATATTGTTTTAGTTCTTCATCAATATTTTTTAAATGTTCTCTACAAT
>NZ_JAENKR010000214.1:0-513 GCF_016598965.1 Campylobacter sp. TTU-622 | reverse complement strand
GAGGAGTTAATGCCCATGTTTGGGCGATTTATAAAGAAGAGTTAAAAACAGGTATTACTTGGCATAAAGTAGATAAAAATATAGATACAGGAGATATTTTAATACAAGAAGAAATTGAACTTGATAAAAAAATTACAGCTCTTAATTTATTAAGAGTTCAGCACAATCTTGCTATTAATGTTTTTAAAAAGGCCTTAGAAAATTTAAAAAATAAAAATTATAAAAAACAAAATGATTATGGGGGGGGGGGATTTACTTAAAAAAGGATTTACCCAATGGAGGTTTTTTAGATCTTTCTTGGGAAAAAGTAAAGATTGATTGTTTTTTAAGAGCTATGGATTGTGGTATATTAAGTAATATTCCTAAAGCAAAAATCAAACTTTTTAATCAAAATTTAAATATTTTATTTTATGAATATAATAAAGATAGTTTAAAGCTTCATTTAGAGAATGATATAATTTTAAAAATTAATAAGAATTTATAATATTATTTTTTTCAAATAAAGTTGAGGAT
>NZ_JAENKR010000213.1:0-529 GCF_016598965.1 Campylobacter sp. TTU-622 | reverse complement strand
AAATAGCAAAGCATAAAGAATCAAAAAGCCAAAAATTACAAATAAAATTAAAGATTTTACACTATCTTTAATAAAAAGCATTAAAGTCATATTTGAAAAACCTTGTTTTTTATTTTTAACAAAATTTTCATATAAACTAAGTGGTAAATTTAATAAACTTGTTATAAGTAAAAAAAGAAGCAAAAATAAAGTATTTTCTAATATGGAATTAGAACTAATAATAAATTTTTTAAGATACAAAAGCCCAAATGTAAGCCAAAGTATATTAATAATTAATGTATAAAAATTAGAAAATATTTTAAATTTTTCATTTTCAATTGCTATATTTGCTGCATCTTTATAAGTCTCATCATCTAAAACCAAAGCTTTATTGAATTTTTGTTTTTCTAAAAATTGAATTTGTATATAAGAAACCAAAGAAAAAATTGCAGTATAAAAACATAAAATTGCAATTAAAACCATTTAATAACTCCTTAAGATCATAAATTCTATCTTAGTTTTACTTTTAAAAAGTTGATATAAAAAATAA
>NZ_JAENKR010000212.1:0-529 GCF_016598965.1 Campylobacter sp. TTU-622 | reverse complement strand
TTATCTTTAAAACTCTTACCAATCCAATAAATATTTAATATTCTAAAAACTTTTTAATATTAAAAGATTGATTTAAAACTTTATCTGTTTTGTTGTAATTTGTAAGCTAACATTTTTATCGCTAATTTAACTGAGTAAAATCTCTTTTTTACTCTAGTAAATATTGCAAAAATAATTATCCTTTTATAAAAAATACCCCTCCCAATAAATTCAAACATTCCATTACTTAATAAGTTCTTCTTTCATAATCTTTCATCTAATAATTTAAAATCCTAGATATAAGTTTTCTTTATGGTATAAAATATATAAAAACCTTATATAATTATAATCTAGATCTTATCCTTTGCTAAATCTTTTTTATATTTAAGAATAATAAAATTACCATATTTCTTTTTATGCTACTACATTTTATTTCTTTTTATATCATTTTTTAATTTAACCTAATAACCTTAACTTACTTAAATGGATATCTTTTACTATTTGTTTTTATAATAATATGTAATAAATATCTTTTACTTCTTATTAAAAA
>NZ_JAENKR010000211.1:0-530 GCF_016598965.1 Campylobacter sp. TTU-622 | reverse complement strand
TATAAATACCTAAATTTCCATATACACAAGGATTATCAAATAAAAAATTATAAATATCAATTAATTCAGATTGTTTATTCAAATTAACGTAATTATGCGTTGTAACATGAATTAGAATATCGTTTATTCGCAAAATTATAGGTAAAACAGCCATAAAATAACTATTTGTATTATATTGATAAATTGTAGAATTTATAGGAGCTGTAAAATTCAGTTTTTGAGATAAATCCAAAATTGTTTTTTTTGCTTGACAAGGCATTATTTCCATACAATCAATAAATATAATTTCATTTGGGATAAAATATTTTAAAACTGTTGCTTGCAAAAAATGATTCAAAGATATATATATATTTAATGGAAAGAAACTAGGAAAATTAGAATAGATTTTTTGATTATTTTGAATATTAACCAAGTATCTTCTTGTAAAAAAATCAACATCTTTATCTTTATTTAAATCAATTTGTACCAATTTTTCTCTAAAAGGATGATTTACTCCAGTTTTTAGTCTTGATATTGGATCTCTTACTAAA
>NZ_JAENKR010000210.1:0-533 GCF_016598965.1 Campylobacter sp. TTU-622 | reverse complement strand
ACACACTAAAAGCCCTAAAAACGTGATAGGACCGACTAAAGCTGTACTTATAGAAGTTAATATAGCTATAATTATCATAAGATGCTTTATAGTTCTATGATAATTAATTCCTAAATTGATACTTAAGTCTTTACCCAAAATTAATGGATCTAAAAATTTTAAATATTTAATAACAAAAATAATACTAATTAATGTAATAATACTTGCTAAAAATAAAACATCAATTGCAATATTATCAAAACTAGCAAACATTCTTCCTTGGATAATCATAAACTCATCAGGATCAATTAAAACTTCAAAAAAAGTTCCCAAGGTAGAAAAAAATGTTCCAAAAATAATTCCTAAAAGCATAATTAAATAAATATTTCTTTCATTTTTAAAAAGAAGCTTATATAAAAGTAAAGAAAAGATTATCATACAAAATAAAGAAATTAAGAAATTAATATTTTCTTTATACACAATTAAATTTGTAGAACCTAGGATAAAGATTAAACAAGATTGTAAAAGCGTATATAAAGAATCAAGTCCTATAA
>NZ_JAENKR010000020.1:0-19722 GCF_016598965.1 Campylobacter sp. TTU-622 | reverse complement strand
AAAATATATTTTGAGCTCGAGAATTTCCCAAATTGTATAGAAGTATTTGATAATTCTCATTTGCAAGGTTCAGCTATAGTAGGAGCTATGGTTTGTTATAAGCAAGATGGATGGGATAAGCAAAAATATAAAAGATTTCATCTTCATTATAAAAATGATTATGAACAAATGAAAGAAGTATTAACAAGAAGAGCAAAAGATTTTGATAAAAATCCACCACCTGATTTATGGTTGATTGATGGAGGAAAAACTTTGCTTGATTTAGCAAAAGCTATAGTTGAAAGTAGTGGAGTAAATATTGATATTCTAGCTATTTCAAAAGAAAAAATTGATTTTAAATCTCATAGAGCAAAAGGCGGAGCAAAAGATAAAATTCATTCTATAAAAGGAGAATTTTCTTTAAGCATTGATGATAAAAAGTTGCAATTTTTGCAAAAATTAAGAGATGAAGCACATCGTTTTGCTATAAGTTTTCATCAAAGAATTAAAAGAAAACAAGATTTAGAAAGCTCAAAACTTCTTAATTTAGGTTTAAGTGAGGCAAATATACAAAAATTACTTCATTATTTTGGAAATTTTGAAAATATTTATAAGGCAGATTTTAATGAGCTTAGCCTTATTTGTAATAAAAAAATTGCACAAAAAATTAAAAATATTTAATTTTCTATATTTGTTCTAAAATTGATAGCACGATGCAGTGAAATAAAGTCTACATTTTCTAAATTTACACCACTTGGGATACCTTGTGCTATTTTGCTAAATTTTAAATTTAGATTTTTTAGTTTTTCTTCTATAAAAAAAATCATAGTATCTGAATTTATGCTATGAGTGAAAGCAAAAATAAGCTCTTTGGTATTATTTTTTTTTATCATAGAAATAAGTTTTTGAATGGTTTCTTCTTCTAAGTTTTCTAAAACAAAATAAAATCCATTATAACTATTGCTTTCTTCGATGATTAAGACATCTTTAGGACTTTGTATAATACAGATTAAATCTTTTTGACGATTTTCATCAATACAAATATCACAAAGTTCATTTTCGCTTAAAGCGCCACATTGTGCACAAGGTTTAATAAAGCGTAAAGCATTTTCTATATTATGTGCAAGTTTCATACCTTCTAAATGATTACTTGTGCAAATATAATAAGCTAGGCGAATTGCAGTTTTTTTTCCTATTGTAGGAAGTGATGCAAAACTTTCTACAAGATTGTTAAATTTTTCTATGCCTTTAATTGCCATTTTTTGTTTTTTCTCCAAAAAATACCATAAAGCAGTGTTTCCCTTTTTCATAATTGTAGATTAATTCAAAATTATGAAGCTTGCAAACTTCATAAACTATATAAAGACCAAGTCCCATTCCTCCAACTTTTTCATATTTTTCTCTTGAAAAAGCTTTAAAATAGTATTCAATAGGCTGACTTAATTTTTTTCCAGGATTTTTAATTACAAAAGAATCTTTATAGCATTCTAATTTACAAGTTCCATCATCGGAATATTTAAGTGCATTATCAAGCATATTTTTTAGTATTAAAGAGAAAATTTCAAGATCAACATTTAAAAAAGGATCTGAATATAATTTTATATTAATAACTCTATCCAAATCATCGCGCATTAGATAAATTTTAGCTTCATTTAATATCACGCTAAATTGATTTTGCGTGATATTAAGATTATAATTTTTGGAAAATAAACTTTCCATTTTTGCAAATTCGTTAATTAAAAGGTCAAGTCTTATAAAAATATCATTTAAACGATCTTTTTGTTTAAAATCTTTAATCATTTCAGTAATAATTCTTCCCTTGCCTATAGGAGTTTTAAGTTCGTGCATAATAGTTCTTAAAAAAAGTTGTCTTGATTCTATAAGCTCTTGATTTTTTTTAAAAGCTTTTTCAAATTCAAAAGCAATTTTTCCTACTTCATCATCTTGATAGTTTTCAAATTTAGGTTTTTTTCCGTTACTAACTTCTGCAATTTGCATACGAAGTTTTTTTAATGGTTCTAAAGATTTTAAAACAGAAAGATACATAAAAATAACTAAAAAAGAAAAAAAGAAAAATCCTGCCAATAAAAGATTATATACTCTATTGTTTACACTTTGTTCAAATAAAGCATTAGATGAATTTTTACATTGCATATCTAAATAAAGATTATTGTTGTAAAACAAAGAATAAAGATTACAATAATCTCCATCTTGCATAAAAGCAACTTTTCCTTCTTTACGAATGAGTTTTGCAAGTTGATTATTTTTAATCATATTAAAACCACTATTGATTAAATATTTTTTTAAATCGGTATCAACTTCATTTTTATAATTGCTCAATAAACTTTTAATTAAATTTTCTTGTTTGAAACTTTCTTCTTTGTTATAAATATTACCTTCAACTTTTAAAAGAAAAATAAAAAGAACACATACTAAAAAGAAAGTTACAATAAACAAAATAATTAATTTTGTATTAATGGAGTAATTTTTAATCATCCTATAAGTTTATATCCTATTCCTCTAACTGAAAAAATATGTTTAGGTGATTTTGAACTATCTCCTATTTTGACTCTTAATCTTCCTATAATCACATCTAAACTTTTAGAATCTTTATCTTTTAAATTTTTACAACGACTAACAAGTTGTTCCCTTGATATTGAGTATCCATTTTGCTGGATAAGATATTCTAAAATTTCATATTCTGCAGGAGTTAGAGTTAAAACTTGATTGTTATAAGTAATTTCGTGCTTTTTTTCATCAATTTTAAAGGCAGAGTTTAAATTTTCTGTAGAACTTTGCTTATCAATTCTTTTAGCACGACGGATAAGACTGATAATTCTTGCATACATCTCCTTTGGATCATAAGGTTTTGGCAAATAATCATCAGCTCCAATTTGAAGTCCTACAACTTTATCGCTTAAATCTCCTCTTGCTGAAGATATGATAATAGGAATATGACTTTTTTGTCTTATTTCTTTACAAATTTCTAAACCATCAATTTGAGGTAAAGTTAAATCTAAAATCAAGCAATCATAATTTTGAATCCCAGCTTCTAAAGCCAAACGTGGATTTTCAAAATTAGTAATTTTTATATTAAACTGAGCTAAATATTCAGACAACAATTGTGCAAAATCAGGATCATCTTCTATCATTAAAACATTAATCATTGCTTTTCCTTAATTTTTAATGTAATTTTATTTAAATTATATTAAAAACTTGGTAAATTACTTTTTTATTTTTAAAAATTTTAACAAATAATGCGGAGATATAATGGAAATTAATTATTATGAAATTTTAGAAATAGAACAAAGTGCTAATAAAGATACGATTAAAAAAGCTTATAGAAAATTAGCTTTAAAATATCATCCTGATAGAAATCAAGGGGATAAAGAAGCTGAAAATAAATTTAAATTAATCAATGAAGCTTATGAAGTTTTAAGCAATGACGAAAAAAGAGCAATATATGATCGCTATGGAAAAGCAGGTCTTGGAGGGGCTTCTTCGGGCTTTAATGGAGGATTTGCTGATTTTGAAGATTTAAGCGATATTTTTTCAAGTTTTTTTGGAGGAGGCTTTACACGTTCAAGTAAAAAAAGAGCAAACAGTGAAAAATTTAGTTCTCAATTAACTATTAATCTTCAATTAAATTTCAAAGAAGCAGTTTTTGGATGTAAAAAAACTTTAGATTTTACGTATAAAAATTTTTGTAAAAAATGTGATGGAAGTGGAGCTAAAGATGGTAAAACTCAAACTTGTCCTAAATGCAAAGGAAAAGGTCAAATTGGAATTCAACAAGGTTTTATTACTTTTGCTCAAACTTGTCCTGATTGTAAAGGAGGTGGAGAAAGAGCGAGTGAGCGTTGTCCTGATTGCAAAGGTTTGGGTTATGAAGAAATAAAAGACAAGGTAGAGATCAATATCCCAGAAGGTGTAGATACGGGTGTAACTTTAAAAGTTGCTAATAAAGGCAATATTGTCAAAAATGGTTTAAGAGGAGATTTGCTTGTAAAAATAATTGCAGAAGAAGATGATACTTTTATCCGTGATGGAGAAGATATTTATATAGAATACCCAGTTTTTTTCACTCAGGCTATTTTAGGAGAAAGCATTAAAGTTCCTACTATAAGAGGGGAAGCTATATTAAAACTTCCAATAGGTGCTAAAGATAAGCAAAGATTTATTTTACAAAATGAAGGGGTGAAAAATATTCATTCTGATGAATTTGGATCTCAAATTGTTCAAATTGCAATAACTTTTCCAAAAACGCTTAATGATGAACAAAGAAAACTTTTAGAGCAATTAGGAGAAAGTTTTGGAATAAAAGATGGTATGCATCACGAGCAAAAAGGATTTTTTGAAAAAATTACTTCTTGGTTTAAAAATTAGTCAAAAACTATATTGAATCAAGTTCAATATAGTTTTCAAAATCTTCTTCTTTTGGAGGATTTTCTTTGCTATCCTGAATAAATAGATTCATCTTTTTTTCATACTCACTTACCACTTTTTTAAATTCATCTAAATCTTTTTTATTAAGTTGAGTTTTAGCAATTTTTATAATAGATTCTGGATTAATAGCTTTATTGTTTAAATAAACTCCAAAGTGCAAATGAGGACCTGTGCTCATACCAGTTGAACCTACATAAGCAATAACCTGTCCTTGTTTAACTTTTTGTCCTTTTTTAATCTTTGCAAAGCGACTAAGATGGGCATATAGTGTTGTATATCCAGATGAATGTTGTACTTTAACAACATTACCGTAGCCATTTTGCGTTCCAACAAAGGTAATTACTCCATTTCCAGCACTTTTAACAGGGGTTCCTGTGGGTGCTGCATAATCAACTCCTAAATGTGCGCGATATCTTTTTAATACAGGATGATATCTTGCTGTGCTAAATTTTGATGAAATTCTTAAGTAATTAACAGGCTTATCCAATAAAAAAGAGTCAATTTCTTTACCTTTTTTATCATAATAATTTTCATTAAAATAAAATATTTCTTGAGAGTTTTTATTTACTTCTACACGAGCCATTTTAATTGTAATATCACCAAAAAGTTTTCCCATTCTTCTTTTTTGTTCATAATATAAAATAATTTCATCACCTTTTTGGATGTTTCGAAAATTAATACTTCCTCTAAAGGCTCTTACCATAGCTCTTGCCAAAGTTGAGCTTTTGCTTTCTTCGTATACATCTTGATAAGCAGATGTTTTCACATTTAAGCGTAAAATTCTATTTTCTTTATTGTAAAATATCGGGGTAAAAGTTAAAACATATTGTTTATTGGAATCTTTATAAATATGAATTTGCAAATCATCGCTAATTGGGATTAAAACTTGTTCGATATTATTATTGTCATCTTTTAAAATTTGATATTTTGTTTTATAGGCAATTTCTGAAGCTAATTCTTGATCTTCTTTGTCTAGATTATAATATAAAGACATAGGAATTGAATTTCTTTGTAGAAATTTAAGCAAGGTATCGCCATTTTCCCAAGTTAATTCTTCCATGCTTACAGCAGCAAAAGCTTGAATAATAGCCAAAAACAAAAATAAAATTTTTTTCATTAAAAACCTTAAAAATTAAACAATATTATAAAATTAAAAGCTATATTTTACTTTATTTTTCTTACAATTACTTAATGAAAAATGATTATGAATGTATTAAAGGAGTATGAGTTTGTTAAGAATTATTATAATGATGTTATTTTTTGCTAATCTTTATGCAGATTTGAATTTAAATTCTGTAAAAACAAATCTAATAAAAGTTGATGGAGTTTATGGATATATTAAGGATAGTCCTGAAATTTCGCTCCATTCTTCAGGTATCATAATGCATAATTTTGCAGATTCTAAAAGTATAGTTGCTAGAGCAAGTGTTATATCAAAGGAAAATGGTTTGGCTAAATTAGAATTTAAAGTTTTTGATTCTTTAGAGCAAAAAGCTCTTCCTTTGCCAAATATTTTACCAGAAGTCAATGATGAGGTTATTTTAAATTTTCTTTATAATAGAGCTTTAATTATAGCGCCTAATGAAACAATTTACAATGAAATTGAACAAAGTTTTCCTCAAATTTATTTTACTCATATAGATATTTTTGGAGCTCAGTTAATTAGAGATTCTATAAGCAGTCCTAAAAGATCTGATTTTAGAAAATTTTGCTCCAATAATGCTGTAGGAATTGTAATTTTTGCTCTTGAGCAAAAAGCTATTTTTGTAGATTGTCAAGATTTTAGCATTTTATATGAAAGATCCATACAAAAAGCTACAAAAATACAAACACCTTTTTATTCAAGAGTAGGGAGTTATCAAAATAAATTTTTAGGTTTTTTTACTTCTGAACAAGATATAACAAATTTTTATAGATATTATAAAGCTTTATTAGGGATTTATAAAAATTAATGAAAAAAGAGTTTAAACAATATTTTAAAGAGCTTTTAGGAAATGATAATGCTTGTTTTGATATTTTGCATCAAAGAGCTTATAGTTATGATGCAACAAAAAAGCATTATTTACCTGATGGAGTGCTTTTTCCAAGAGATGAAAATGATATTGCTAAAATTTTAAAATTTTGTAATGAAAATCGTATTATTGTAGTTCCAAGAGGCGCTGGAACTGGTTTTAGTGGTGGAGCTTTGGCAATTAATGGAGGAATTATTTTATCTTTTGAAAAACATATGAATAAAATTTTAGAAATTGATCTTGAAAATTTAGTTGCTGTAGTAGAGCCTGGGGTTATTAATTTTAATTTACAAAAAGAAGCGCAAAAATACAATCTTTTTTATCCCCCTGATCCTGCTAGTATGCATTTTTGTTCTTTAGGGGGCAATGCAAGTGAAAATGCTGGAGGAATGAGAGCTGTTAAATATGGTATAACAAAAGATTATGTAATGGCATTAAGAGCAGTTTTGCCAAATGGTGAAATTATAAGAGCAGGAAAAAGAACAATCAAAGATGTAGCAGGGTATAATATAGCCGGAATTTTAATTGCAAGCGAAGGAACTTTGGCGGTATTAAGCGAACTTACTTTAAAATTGCTTCCTTTGCCTAAATTTAAAAAAACAGCTATTGCACTTTTTGATGATATAAAACAAGCTATTGATTCTGTATGCAAAGCTTTATCAGAAGGTTTTAATCCTGTTTGTATGGAATTTTTAGATTTTTTAACCATAGAGGCATTAAAGCAAAAATTTAAACTTAATTATTTAATTGCCAATGCAGCTTTGATTATAGAAATGGATAACAATGAAGAAGAAAATTTAAATAAAAATCTTAATCAAATGAAAGATTTTTTTTTACAAATGGGAGCAAAAGATTTTCAAATAGCAAAAGATGAAAAAGAAGCTTGTGATATTTGGTTTGCAAGAAGAAATTGTTCTCAAGCTATTACAATTTACGGAAATTTAAAACTTAATGAGGATATAACAGTGCCTAGATCAAAACTTGCTGAACTTTTAGAAGGAATTGAAAAACTTGCTTTAAAATATAATTTTAAAATTCCTTGTTTTGGTCATATTGGAGATGGAAATGTACACGTTAATGTAATGCTTGAAAAAAATGACTTAACTCAAATCGAGCAGGGTCATAAGGCTATAGAAGAAATTTTTAAACTTACCATAGAACTAGGCGGAACATTAAGTGGGGAGCATGGCATTGGAATTTCTAAAGCACCTTTTATGCAACTTGCTTTTAATGAAGCTGAGATAAATTTAATGAGAAATATTAAAAAGGCTTTTGATCCAAATAATATATTAAATCCTTTTAAAATGGGAATTTAAAAATGTTTAGTAGAATTTTAAAAATTTTATTTGCACTTAGAGATAAGGAAGTATTAAATTATTCAGCAGCTTTAAGTTTCTATACAATTTTATCTTTAATACCTATTTTATTTATTTGTTTTTCGGTTTTTACTCGAATTTCTAGTTTTAATACCTATTATGAAAAGGCTAAACAAGTTATTTTTGCTTTTTTAATTCCTGCTCAACAAGATATTGTTTTTTCTTATTTGGATACTTTTTTAAAAAATAGTGTTAATTTGGGTATATTTGGTTTTATAGCAATGATTTTTACTTCTTTGGCTTTTTTTTCTGGTTATGATTTTGTGATTAATCGTATCACTAAAAATGAGCCAAAAAATCTTTGGCAAAGTATAAGCTCATATTGGACTTTGCTTACTTTAATACCTTTGGGCTTAGGTTTTAGTTTTTATATATCAGGTTATATACAAGAACTTTTAGATAAATGGAAAATAGGATTTAATTTTTTTGAATTTTTACCTTTTATTATTATTTGGGCTTTATTTTTTATCGCTTTTTCAAGTTCTTTGCATAGTATAAAAACTAAAATTATAAGTATTGTTTCTTTTTTAACTTCTATGATTTGGTATGTTATTAAAAATTTATTTGTTTATTATATTATTTATAGCAAAACTTATCAAAGTGTTTATGGATCTTTTTCTGCTATTTTGTTTTTCTTTATTTGGATTTATATTTCTTGGATTGTTTATCTTTTTGGAATAAAAATTTGTTACAACTTAAATGAAAATGAAGGGCAAAAGATTAAGAAAAATACAAAGAAGCGCCAATAATTTAAAACGTATGCTAAGTAAAGAAAGTAAAATATAAGCCAAAAAAATTAAAAAAGGAATTTGAAAATTAATTGCATAAAGCTTAAAATTAAAAAATGATATTAAATAATGATCTAGCAATCCTCCTTCATTAATAAAATGTAAAAATAAAACTAAAGGGTAGAAAATGATAAAAATAATACTAATAAAAATAGCCAAAATTTGTTGATAAGTAAGAAGCGGAAAAAAATACATTACTGGTAAAATCATAGCAAAAAATGTCCATATATTAAGCAATAAAACATTCATAAAAGGTTTAAAATATTTTGAAAAATGATGCAAATACAAAAAAATATAAAAAACTCCAAGAATAGAAAATAAAAATCCAACACTAAATAAAAATCTAGGAAACAAAGCTATACAAATACATATACTAAGAAATAAATTTATAAAATTAATAAGTTTGATATTCTTACTAATTAAATAAAATCCCCATAAAAGCATAATTAAGGAGCGTATATAAGAGGGAATTAAACCTATTAAATAAGCATAAATGATTAAAAAAATAAAAATTATTATACTTAAATCAAGTTTTAAATTTCTATAGGGAAAATATTTTTTTTGAAAAAAGCTATAAATAGGACTTAAGATAAAAAATAAAAAAGAAAATATAAGTCCCATATGATAACCACTAATTGCTATTAAATGTGCTACTCCATAATAATTAATATCTGTTCTAAGTTCCAATGATATAGGCAAAGCAAAAAATAAAGCTCCATAAAATTCTTTAATTTTTTCATCTTTATGTTGATTTAAAAAATAATCAATAATTTTTAGATTTTTGCTAAATCCTAAACTTTGAATACCATAACTTGGCGCATAAAAATTCTTTGATAAATAATCTTTAAAATTTAAATTTGTTGTAATTATTCTAAGTTCTATATTTTCATTTTTACTGAGATTTAAATCTTTAAAACTTGTTGTATAAAATGTAAAATTTTTATTTTTTAATTTTAAGACAAAATAATTTTTATTTTTTATATTCTTTTTTTGATAAATTTGAATAATAGTAGCTTGAATTAAAGGATGTTTATTTTCTTTAAAATTTAAATAATTTTTATATTCTAATAAAATATTAAATAAAAAAATACTAAGAAAAATTAAAAATATGATAAATAATTCTTTATTTTTTTGTAATAAAGAATTATAAAAAAGCATTATTTTTTGGAAAAATTATGAAGATAAAGCCAAATTACTCCAACTAAACAAAGCAAAAATAAAGGTGCCAAATAAGGATAATTGCTAAGATTATTAAAAATAAAAGTAATGCTTTGTCCAAAAATATAAGCTAAATATCCAAGCAATAATGCCCAAATAAAACTTGAAATTGTATTGATTATGAGAAATTTAAGAAAACCATATTTAGCTATACCTGCTGCTATAGGAATGAAGGTTTTGATCCCATAAATATATTTTTGTATAAAAAGTAAAAATATCCCATATTGTTTTACTTTAATCATCGCTAAAGCCAGTTTTCGTTTATGATTTTTAAAATAAGGCAAAATATCTTTTTTGTAATATTTTCCTAAAATAAAAAGCAAAGTAGAGCCTAGTGTATTGCCAATAAAAGCAATACTTATGCACAAATATAAATCAAGTTTGCCTTGAGAACACAAAACTCCAGCAGCAAGAATTCCAACCATCCCTCCACCTAAAGAATAAAAGAATAAAACAATATAACCATAACGAAGTAAAGTATCAATCATATCTTGCATAAAATCTTACCTTGCATATTCAATTGCTCTTAATTCGCGTATTACATTAACCTTAACCTCGCCAGGGTATTGAAGCTTATCTTCAATTTCATTAGCAATTTCTTTGGCTAAAAGTACAGCTTGATCATCATTGATTAGCTTTGCATTGGCTATTACTCTAATTTCTCTTCCTGCATTAATCGCATAAGCATTTTTAATCCCTTCTTTATTTTTGGCTATTTCTTCAAGTTCGTTTACTCTTTTTAGAAAAGCTTCTAGGACTTCTCTTCTTGCGCCAGGTCTTGCAGCACTTAAAGTATCAGCAGTACAAACTGCTGCTGCTTCTATACTTGTAGCTTCTTCGTGACCGTGGTGTGCATAAATGGCATTAATTACAACAGGATGCTCTTTATAGCGTTTGCAAAGTTCAGCTCCTAAATCAACGTGAGAACCTTCAAAGTCGTGTGTGAGTGCTTTTCCTATATCGTGTAAAATTCCAGCACGTTTGGCTAGTTTTTCATCCCCGCCACATTCAGCTGCGATAATTCCTGCAAGATGTGCAACTTCTAAAGAATGGGCTAATGCATTTTGACCATAACTAGCACGATATTTTAATTTTCCAATAAGTTTTAAAATTTCAGGATGTAGTTTATCAAGGCCTAAATCCATGGCTATAATTTGTCCTTCTTCTAAAATGGAATTTTCAAATTCTTTACAAACTTTTTCATAGATTTCTTCAATACGTGCAGGCTGAATTCTCCCATCTTCAACTAAAAGTTCTATTACTTTTGTAGCAATGGCACGGCGATAAAGATTAAAACAGCTAATTATAATAGCACCTGGTGTATCATCTATAATAATATCAACCCCTAAAACCATTTCTAAACTTTTAACATTGCGTCCTTCTTTGCCTATGATGCGTCCTTTGAGTTCATCATTTTTAATATTTACTACATTAATAAGCCTCTCTGCAGCAAATTCTCCAGCAAAACGTGAAGTGGCTTGAGCTATGATATAGTTTGCTTTTCTTTTAGCCTCATTTTTAGCTTCTTCTTCATATTTTCTTACTATATGAGCTATTTCATTGCGAGATTTTTCTTCAACTTTTTCTAGAATAATTTTTTTAGCCTCATCTTTTGTAAGACCTGATGAGTGTTCTAAAATATTGATTACTTCATCAATTTTATTTTGGTATTGATTTTTTAATTTTAAATTATCACAATGAAGATCTTCTATGATTTTTTGATTTTTATTCAATTCTTCTTCGTCCTTTTTTATTTTTTCCATTTCGATTTTAATTTGTTGTTCTTTTTTATGAATTTCTTCAAATTTGCATTGTAGTTCTTGTTGTAATTTATGAGCTTTATCATCATATTTTTTCTTAATTTCTAATTCAGCATTAAGTATAGAATTTTTAGCATCTTTTAGTATAAGTTCAGCTTCATATTCAATAGCTTTTGCTTTTGCCTTTGCTTGTTCGATAAAAATTTCGTGTTTGGCTTCATTAATTTTTTTAGCAACTAAATATCCTAATCCAAGTCCTATTAAGGTTGTAAAAACTGCAATTATTGTTATCATTTATTATTTCTTTCCTATAGTATTTTTTATAAGGATTTATATAAAAATCTCCTTGTATATCATAGAAATCAGTAATGTTTTTATTATTAAACATATTAACACTTTGAACAAAAATAGTTAAAGGTTTATAGTTTAAATCATAAAAAAATCTATCATAAAAACCTTTTCCATGACCAATTCTTTTTAAATTTTTATCCACAGCTATAACAGGAATGATAGCTAGATCAATTTTTTTTACTTTAAAAAAGGAATCATTTGGTTCAAAAACTTCATATTTTTTCTTTTTTAAAGGTAGTCTCAATTTTACTATTTTCAAGCTTTTATCTTGCATAAATGGGACAAAAAGTTCGCAATTTTTACTCAATAATCTCCTAAATTTGAATAAATTGGGTTCATATTTTAAAGGGATAAAGAGCAAAATTTTTTTTGCTTTATTTTTTTTAATTATTTTTAAACATTCTTTAAAGACTTGAAAATCTCTTTTAAATTTAAATTTTATGTGTTCTTTTAAAAGTTTTTTTGATTTTTCTCTAAAATTATTTTTCAACATAAAACTTACCTTGAGATATTAATTTATGTTATAATTTTATCTTTTATTTTTAATTTAACAAGGAAAAATTGAATGGTTTTTAAAAAATTTTTTTTTCTTTTTTTAATTTTTTCTTTATTTTTTACAGCTTGTGATAAAAATTCAAAAAAAGAAGGCGAACAAGAATCAGCACAAAAAAATATATCATCAAATAAGTCTGAAAGTAAAGTAAATTCTTTTAATCTAAAAATGATCAATGGAAATTTATTATCAGTTAAAACTCAAGATGATAAAATTATCTTTAATAATGGCGATAAAATTAGTTTGTTTATATTTTTTACAACTTGGTGTCAGCCTTGTATTGCCCAAATTGTAGATCTTAATAGATTTGAGGAAAAATACAAACAAAATTTGCAAATTGTAGGTGTTTTACTTGAAGAGCAAGATAAGCAAAGCGTAGAAACTTTTATACATAAGAATAAAATAAAATTTGATATTGCTATGGGGGATAGCAACTATCTTTTAGCTAAGAGTTTAGGAGGTATTAATGGAATGCCAACTTTATTTTTGTTTGATAAAGATAACAATCTTATAAGACAATATTTAGGCTTGATTCCTGCAGAAATGTTAGAAATTGATATACAAAAGGCTATAGATTAATGTTTGATTTTTTAAAAAAAGGATTAAAAAAGACTCTTGAAAATATCGTTCAAATTAAATCAGGACATAAAAAAATTACCAAGGATCTTTTAGAGGAAATTTTATTAGAAGCAGATGTAAGTTATGAAATAGTAGAGGAAATCATTTATTATCTACCTCCTTCTGATGAAGTTAGAAAAGAAGATTTAAAACGTGTAATGAAAACATATTTTTTATACGATCAAAAAGAATTACCTCATCATAAACCTTTTGTTGAACTTGTTTTAGGTGTTAATGGTGCAGGAAAAACAACAAGTATTGCAAAATTGGCATATTTATATAAACAGCAAAATAAAAAAACTATTTTAGGAGCTTGTGATACTTTCAGAGCTGGAGCTATAGAACAACTTAAACTTTGGGCACAAAAATTGGATATTGAGATTGTGGCAAGCTCTCAAGGACACGATCCTTCAGCTGTTGCTTTTGATACTATTTCTAAAGCTAGAGCTAAAGATTTTGATCAAGTGATTATTGATACAGCAGGAAGGCTTCAAAATCAAAAAAATTTAGCATTAGAGCTTGAAAAGATTATACGTATTTGTAATAAAGCATATGATGGAGCTCCACATAGGAAAATTTTAGTTTTAGATGGGACTCAAGGAAATGCTGGTATTTTGCAAGCAAAAGCATTTAACGAATTTGTGAAGCTTGATGGAGTTATTATAACAAAACTAGATGGCACAGCTAAAGGTGGAGGATTATTTAGTATAGCAAGAGAGCTTGAACTTCCTATATTATATATTGGTGTAGGAGAAAGTATGCAAGATTTATATGAATTTGATATTGATAAATATCTTGATACGCTTTTAGATCCTATTTATGATTAAAACAATGTATAGTAAAGAACAAAAAGATCTTTTTTTTAAAAATATATCTTCTTTAAAAAACATTTCTCTTTATGAAAAACTAAATAATAATATTTTGCATAATTTTAGAATTTTAGCAACGGGGGGGGGGATCTACTTTCTCTAAATCTAATCAATACTTGTAACAAATTACAAATTTATCAAGATGCAAAAAAAGAATTAGAAGAAAAATTAAAACTTTTTCAAACAAAGTATTTATTTTATCCTGTTCTTTATTTTTATGGTTTTGGAAATGGTATTTTATATAAAGTTTTGCTTAAAAATATCCATTTAAAACATATTGTTGTATTTGAGGATGATATTTCTTTGCTTTATGAAATTTTTCATCTGATTGATTTTAGCGAAGAGTTAAAAAATAACAAGCTTATTGTTTTGCGAAGTGATATTTTGACAAAAGATTTAGAAAATATTTTTACCACCCCACCTTTTTTTAATTTTTTAAGAGTTTATTCTTTGCATTTGCATAGTGCTTATTATGAAAGTTTTCAGAATGATATTATAAAACTTAATCAAAGAATTTCTCAAATTATTAAATCAACAATACTTTATCAAGGCAATGATATTGAAGATACTTTGCAAGGTTTTACTCAATTTATTTTTAATAGTCCTAAAATGATTTTAAACCCTTCGCTTAGTTTTTTATATGAAATTCGTAAAGAAAAATCAAAAACAGCCATTATTGTTTCTACTGGACCTTCTTTAGATAAACAACTTCCTTTACTTAAAGAATATCAAAACAAAGCTACCATATTTTGTGCTGATAGTGCTTATTCAATTCTTGCAAAATATGATATAAAACCTGATTATATTTTAATGTCTGAAAGAACAGAAAAGACTGCAGAGCTTTTTAAGAATTCTTATGAAAGTATTGATAAGGATATTATTTTTGTATTGTTAGCTTTAGTACATCCAAAAGCTATAAAATATCTTGAAAGCTCTAAAAGAAATTATATTTTAATCCCTTATCCTTCTTTATTTACTAAACAATGTATACTTGAAGATTTTGGTAATTTTCCTTCAGGATCCACGGTTGCCTTAAATGCTTTAAAACTTGCTTACACTTTAGAGCATAAAAATATTATTTTTATAGGCCAAGATTTAGCTTATTCTCAAGATGGGACTTCCCATTCTAAAGATTATATGTATGGATCAAATTATGAAAGCAATATAAAACAAGAAAATACTTTAGCTTATGGAGGAAAAGGAGAGGTTAAAACTCATTGTATGTGGAATGCTTTTAGGCTTTCTATAGAAAATTTTATACATAAAAATATAAAAAATTGTAATTTTTATAATGCCACAGAAGGTGGAGCAAGGATAGAAGGGGCTATAGAAAAACCTTTTTTAGAATGTTGCGTTAGCTTATTAAATGATGATGATAAAAAATTTAAACAATTAAAAAAATTAGATATAGATAAGCAAAATAGACTTTTATTAGATATAGATAAAAATATTTATAAACTTTATCTAGATTGTGATGAATTTTTAAAAGAATTAAATGAGTGTTTAAAAAATCTCGAACAAGATAGCAAAAGAATACTAAATAAAGATTTTATTGACAAAATGATTATCCAAGAAGCTATTAAAAAAATTGATTGTTTTAAGTTAAGGATAGATGATTATACTAAATCGGTACTTTATGAATTTATACGACCTTTTTTAATGCAATTTGAATTTAATTTAGCAAGGATTTATGTTTTAAATCCTAAAAATGAACAAGAATGGCTAGATAAGAATTTAACATGGATTAAGGATCATATTTTTTTAATTCAAGTTTTAATTGCCAACATTAAACTTGTAAAAAAAGGAATAAAAAAGAATATCGCTCCTTTAAAACAAACACTTTTATTAAGAAATTTAAAAAGTCTTTTTTAACTTCAAAATATTATAATATTAAAAATTTTTTTAGGTTTTAAAATGGCTAAAAGTAAAATTTTATTTGAGTGTCAATCTTGTGGAAATCAACAAAGAAAATGGCTTGGTAAATGTCCAGAATGTGGTTCTTGGGATAGTTTTATAGAGCTTAAAGCTGAGCAAATTAAGATTTTAAAAGAATTAGAACATATAAATTCTAAAGCAAGTGAAGCTATATGTATTGATGAGGTAGAAATAGAAAAATTTAGCAGAATTAGCACGCAAGATGATGAACTTGATCTTGTTTTAGGCGGAGGTTTGGTTGAGGGTTCTTTAGTTTTAATTGGTGGTAGTCCTGGTGTTGGAAAATCAACTCTTTTGCTTAAAATTGCCTCTAATTTAGCAAATAATGGAAAAAAAGTGCTTTATGTAAGTGCAGAAGAGAGTAAATCACAAATTAAATTACGCGCCAATAGACTTGATGCCAATGGATTAAATTTATTTTTACTTACAGAATTATGTTTAGAAAATATCATAGAGGAATTGCGTAAAAAAGATTATTCTATCTTAATTATAGATTCTATTCAAACTTTATATTCTGATAAAATTTCTTCAGCCGCAGGAAGTATTACTCAAGTAAGAGAAATTACTTTTGAACTTATGCGTTTAAGCAAAGCTTACAATATAAGTATTTTTATTATAGGTCATATTACTAAAGATGGGGCAATTGCTGGTCCTAGAGTGCTTGAACATATGGTTGATGTAGTGCTCTATTTTGAGGGTGATACTACAAAAGAAATAAGATTACTAAGAGGTTTTAAAAATCGTTTTGGCAATATTAGCGAAGTAGGGATTTTTGAAATGAGTCCTAAGGGTCTAATCAGTGCTAAAAATTTAGCCAATCGTTTTTTTACTAGAGGCAAGGCTACTTCAGGAAGTGCTTTAGGTGTTGTGATGGAGGGAAGTAGAGCGTTGGTTTTAGAAATTCAAGCCCTTGTTTGCGAAAGTTCTTATCCTAAAAGAAGTGCAACAGGCTATGAGAGAAATCGTTTAGACATGCTTTTAGCTTTATTAGAGAGAAAATTAGAAATTCCTCTAGGACATTATGATGTTTTCATTAATGTAAGTGGTGGTGTGAAAATCAATGAAACAGCTGCAGATTTGGCTGTGGTTGCTGCTATAATTTCAAGTTTTAAAAATCGTCCTTTAAGCAAAGATAGTGTTTTTATAGGAGAACTTAGTTTAAATGGGGAAATTCGAGATGTATTTCATCTCGATGTTAGATTAAAAGAAGCTAAAATGCAAAAATTTAAAAATGCTATTATCCCTTCTAAACCTTTAGAAGATATAGGTTTAAAATATTTTGTTACCAAAGAGCTTTCTCAAGTTTTAGAATGGATGTAATTTCATTAAAATATAAGTAAGTTTTAGATAAGATAATCCATTAAAATATTATTTGAGGAAAATATGAAAGATTTATTTTTATTTAGCTCTTTTTTTGATTCAAGCCATACTTTTGCTTATTTTTTCCATCTAGGCATAGTTATTGTTATTGCAATAGTTATTACAAAATTAGCTACTTCTTCTATGCAACTTGTTCCAAGAGGAATGCAAAATTTAGTTGAAGCTTATTTAGAAGGTGTTCTGACTATGGGCAAAGATACTTTAGGAGATGAAAAAGCTGCAAGAAAATATCTTCCTTTAGTTGCTACTTTAGGGATAATTATTTTTTTAAGTAATATTATAGGAGTAATTCCAGGTTTTGAAGCTCCAACGGCAAGTTTAAATTTAACTCTTTCTTTAGCCTTGATTGTTTTTGTATATTATCATTTTGAAGGCATAAAAACTCAAGGTTTTATAAAATATTTTTCTCATTTTATGGGTCCTATTAAAATTCTGGCCCCTTTAATGTTTCCTATAGAAATTATCTCCCATCTTTCTCGTGTAATTTCTTTATCATTTCGTTTATTTGGTAATGTTAAGGGTGATGATTTATTTTTGGCAGTTATTTTAGCTTTGGTTCCTTATATTGCTCCTCTTCCAGCCTATGTGCTTTTAACTTTTATGGCATTTTTGCAAACTTTTATTTTTATGATTTTAACTTATGTTTATTTAGCTGGTGCTACGATAATCGAGGAAGGTCATTGATTTATTTGTTTGATTTTTTAAAGGGTGCTTCTTTAGGTTTTATTCTTTTTGGAGTGCTTTTTTTATTTTCAAATAATTTTGTTTGGAAAATTATTATATTAGGAATTTTATTTTATCTTATATTTGATCTTTTAATAAAAAATTACGAATTAAAGCAAAAAATTAAAAATAATTAATTTTTATATTTTATTCTTTTAAAGTCTTTTTGAAATAAAAAATGATAAAATCTTATTATAAAATTTTTAAGGAAAATAAATGTTTGAGGTAGTTATAGGACTCGAAGTTCATGCTCAATTAAATACTAAGACTAAAATTTTTTGTTCTTGTGCCACTTCTTTTGGAGAAGAACCGAATACTAATGTTTGCCCCACATGTTTAGCTTTACCTGGAGCATTGCCTACTTTAAACGAAGAGGCGGTTAAAAAAGCTATTTCTTTTGGAAAAGCTGTTAATGCTACGATTAATAAAAAAAGTATTTTTAATAGAAAAAATTATTTTTATCCTGATTTGCCCAAAGGTTATCAAATTTCTCAATTTGATATTCCTATAGTTGAAAATGGAGAAATTTTTATTAATATTAATGGAGAAAATAAACGCATAGGTATCACAAGAGCACATTTAGAAGAAGATGCAGGAAAAAATATTCATGAGAGTTCTTTTTCTAAAATAGACTTAAATCGTGCGGGAATACCTCTTTTAGAAATTGTTAGTGAGCCTGAATTAAGAAGCAGTGATGAGGCAGTAGCTTATCTTAAAAAACTTCATTCTATTATAAGATTTTTAGATATTTCTGATGCTAATATGCAAGAGGGAAGTTTTCGTTGTGATGCTAATGTAAGCATACGTCCAAAAGGCGACACTAAACTTTATACTAGAGTAGAAATTAAAAATCTTAATTCTTTCCGTTTTATACAAAAGGCTATAGAATATGAAATTAAGCGTCAAAGTATAGCTTGGGAAGATGGGGTATATGAAAAAGAAGTAGTACAAGAAACAAGATTGTTTGACACAACAAATTTAATCACAAAAAGTATGAGAAATAAAGAAGTAGCAGCAGAATATCGTTATTTTCCAGATCCTGATTTATTACCAGTTGTTTTAAAAGATGAATTTTTAGATGTTAAAATTCCAGAATTACCTGATGAGAAAAAAATACGTTATATTAATGAATTTGGAATTAAAGAAAGTGATGCTGAGATTTTAATTTCTTCTTTGGAACTTAGTCATTTTTTTGAGGAGCTTCTTTCTTATAAATTAAATCCAAAACTTTGTGTTACTTGGCTTAATACTGAACTTATGGGACTTTTAAAAGGTGATTATACCATAGAAAATTCTCCAGTAAATGCAAAAAAACTTGGCGAGCTTATTGCAAAAATAGAAGAAGGTGTTATTAGTGCAAAAGCAGCTAAAGATATTTTAGCTTTTATTTTTGAAAATCCTAAAATGCAAATTGATGAAAGTATAGAAAAACTAGGACTTAAACAAGTTAGTGATGATGGAGTTATTGAAAAAGTAATTGATCAAATTTTAAATGCTAATGAAGATAAAGTTCAAGAATATAAAAGTGGAAAAGATAAATTATTTGGTTTTTTTGTTGGACAGGTTATGAAAGAAGGCAAAGGCGCTTTTAATCCATCAAAAGTTAATGAAATCTTAAAATCAAAGCTTGGATAATGAGTATTGCTGTAATTGGAGCAGGTAAATGGGGAAGTGCTTTATATAGTGCTTTAAGTATAAATAATAAGTGTTATAT
>NZ_JAENKR010000209.1:0-557 GCF_016598965.1 Campylobacter sp. TTU-622 | reverse complement strand
ACTAAAGGAATATCCTTATCCATCCTAAAATAACTTGTATTATCTATCACAAGAGCTTTATTTTCTGCTGCTATTTTGGCATATTTTTTAGAAATTTCACCTCCAGCACTAAAAAAAGCTATGTCAATTTTATTATTTTTAAAAACTTCTTCGTTAAGTTCTTGAACTTTATAATATTTATTTTGAAATTCAACTTCACTCCCAGCACTTTTGGCACTAGCTAAAGGCAATATACTTTCTACTGGAAATTTTAATTCATCTAAAACATTTAAAATTTCTTCACCAACGGCACCTGTAGCTCCAACTATGGCAATTTTTTGCTTTTTTGGCATTTTTTATCCTTTAATATTATATTTTTGAATTTTTTCTTCTAGAATATGAATTTGCATTCCTAAAATATCACTAGCCTCTTTTATATTAAAATTAACACTTTGAAGAACTTCAATAATTAAATCTTTTTCAAGATTTTTAATCTCTTTTTTTGTTTTTCTTGCTTCCAAAAAAAGATCTTGAATCAAAATTTCATCACTATCACTTAAAATACAAGCTCTTTGAAC
>NZ_JAENKR010000208.1:0-558 GCF_016598965.1 Campylobacter sp. TTU-622 | reverse complement strand
AATCTTTATAATAATTAAATTATTTATCATATTTATATCTTTTAATATTTTTATATATTTAAATATATTTTTTAAAATCTAATCTAACATTTAATAAAACAAATAACTAATCAAATAATAAAACAAATAACTAATCAAAGCAGACAATAATAACCAACCAAACCAATCTTAGTAAATAAACCAAATAAATAAACCCAACTAAATAACCAAACCTTACTCACCCTACCAGCCAAATAAAATAAGATTTAAAATAAAATAAATAAAGTAGGTAATATCAAAAATCAACCAAACAAAGTAAAACAAAAATTAAGTGAAATAAATTAAGTAAGTAATAAATAAATTAAGTAAGTAAATAAGTATAAATAAGATAAAACAATCAAATTATCAAGAGTCAATAAAGCAATTTAAATTAAATAAAGCTAACCAAACAAACTTACTAAACAAACCTACCAAATAATCTTAAAAACAAACCTAACAATCTAAACTAGCTTAACCAAATAAATCAAACAAAGCAGACAACAACCAACTTAACTAAATAATCCAGCCAAACAAAAAGTA
>NZ_JAENKR010000207.1:0-585 GCF_016598965.1 Campylobacter sp. TTU-622 | reverse complement strand
ATTTTTATTATAATACTAAAAAACTAAAAAGATTTACTATGTTAATTAACAAATCCTATAAAATTAATTCTTGTGATGATGTTGAACTTAATATAAAAAGAGAAAGTAAGCTTGAATATAGACTTACTTTTGATGATAGTAAAGATATAAAAGCTATAGTTTTTATCATAGGTGGCTTAGGCTCTAATACTAATATATCTTTTTTAGATTTTGATAGAGAATATTTAGCTAAAAATTTTGATATAGCTGTAGTTAATGTTTTTTATCATTGTTTTTGCATGAGAAAAAGTTTAGATGAAAAATATAGTGCGATTAAAGTTTTTCTACCTAAAGACGTTGAAAGATTAAAACAAAATTTAGAGAATTTTGGTTTATTTGTTAAAAATATTGATACCCAAAATGCTCCTTTATATGCTAATAATTTAGTAGAACATATTAAAGAACTAAAAAATCAAAACAAACTTGATAACAATTATAAAGCCATCTTTACTTCAACCTTTATCCCACCAAATAATGAATATCAAAACTATGGCATTATGGCAGCAATTGATCATATCAACGCTTTAAAAGATATAGTTAAAAACT
>NZ_JAENKR010000206.1:0-594 GCF_016598965.1 Campylobacter sp. TTU-622 | reverse complement strand
AAAAGACGCTTTGAATTTATTTTTTCTATATTTTTATAACGATTTAAAGTATAAATAGTATCAAAAATATCACTTTTTTGATTTAAATAGGGATTAAAATAACGTGCATAAAGCATATAACTTGCGGCAAAAACTTCCTCTAAACTCCTTTTTGTTTTTCTTCTTTGACATACTAATTTATCTATAGTTAGTCCCCATCCCGCATAAAAAGGCAAACCATAACATACACATTTACAACCAACCATTAAAGCTTCAAAACCCATGGTAGAAGTTTTAGTATAAACTTTAGAAAAATATTTCAATAAAGCGATAGGATTATAATTTTCACTAATAAGCTCACAATTTTCTGGCAAAAGATTTAAGTCAAAATCACTTTTTCTTTTACCGCTTAAAACATCAGGGTGGATTTTGATATAAATTTTAGCATCTTTATTTTCATTGATAGCATCTTGTATTATCTCATTTGTACTAAATCTTAATGCTTGACCATATTTTAAAGAAGCATCTTGATTAACTTGAGTGATAACTAAAATACGCTTTTCGTATTTTTTAAAAAAATTATCAGGAATATCAAGAGTATTATTGTATTTAGTG
>NZ_JAENKR010000205.1:0-607 GCF_016598965.1 Campylobacter sp. TTU-622 | reverse complement strand
ATGTTATAATCCCATAAGATTTTTTCGTTTAACTCATTAATTTTAATCAAATTTTTATCTAAAAAACTTTCTAGTTCTTTTAAAGATTTGATTTCTATTCTATTCTTTTTAGGTAGTTTTAAATAAAGTTCATCAATATCAATCTCACCCATCTCTCTTAAATAAAACCTTATTTTATCCTTGTTTTCTTCGGTTACACCTTTAAAAATGAAATTTTTTCTATTTATTTCACTTATAAACCAAGTGCTATAATCTTTATCTTTGAAAGCATTTTTAGATACTTTTTTTAAGGTAGTATAAGATTGTATATAATTTTCATTTTGATAAAGCCAAAAAGCTAGGCTTAATTCTTCTTCATTGCTTAAATCTTTTAATGAAAGTTTTTCTATTTCTTTTTCTATGTTATCGTAGTTAAAATATAAAATATTTTTTATATCTTTTTCATTTTTATAATCAGGTTTTATATATTTATCACCATTCATATAAATTAAAGTTTTGGTTAAATTTGCTATTGTTTTATAGCTTTTTTCATCAACAAAGTCAATTAATTTTTTATTATATATTGATATATAACTAATATCAAAGCCAATATCTTTTGTATCTAATC
>NZ_JAENKR010000204.1:0-635 GCF_016598965.1 Campylobacter sp. TTU-622 | reverse complement strand
ATTTAATCTTTCAAGAAAATATGCCATAGCTTATTTAGAATACCTAGATAAAGATGAAAGAGTTCAAAAAATCAATGAAAAAAGATTTTTAAAAACAAACATTTAATTTAATATTATAAAATTAAAAATAAATTTAAAAAGGATATAAATGATGAAAAAAATTGCCTTAGTTTTAATCACTGCAAATTTAGCTTTTGCGGCTAGCAATGCTCAAATTAGTGATTTTTATTCGCAAAGTATTAAAGCTCAATTTCCCGATGCAAAAATAAATATTGAAAAAAGAGAAAAAGCAGGTGATACTGGTTTTGATAGTGTAATTTTAAGTGTTGAAATTGATGGTTTAAAACAAGAAGAAATTCTTTTTACAAAAGATGATATTATAGTTCCTGATATTATCGATTTAAAATCAAAAATTTCTTATCGTCAAGAATATGAAATGAAAAAATTCCAAGATGCTAGGGATAATTTTATTAAAAATGCTAAAGTAGTAGCAGAAAAAGAAAAAATGGTTATTAAACTAGGAGATAAAAATAAACCTGCAATTTATGTTTTTACAGATCCTGAGTGTCCTTATTGTAGAGAACATTTAAAAAATATTGATGAAGAACTAAAACAATATCAAGTAAATCTTATAA
>NZ_JAENKR010000203.1:0-643 GCF_016598965.1 Campylobacter sp. TTU-622 | reverse complement strand
ATTTTTTGTATCCACAATGTTTTGATAATTGTATTTGTCAAGCTCTTTATTTAAAAGAGAAATCTTTTCATTGATTTTTTAACTCGACTAAATCTCCATCACCACAACCTATAATTAAAACCATAGCTCCTAAAGCTAAAACACTTGTTAAAATTTTTTTCATTTTTTACTCCTATTTTTAAGATTTAAGTTTATATTTTTTACAAATTTTTAATTTACTCCTTTTTTATATGTAAAAAAATTATAACTTTTTTACTTTAAAAAAGCTTTTTAAGGTTTAAGAAAACTTAAACAAGCAAATTCCCATTTTTCCATAACTTTAAGTTTCAAGCTAAAAAGCTTAAAACTTAAAAAAGCTAGTTAAATATCTTTAAAGCTCTATTTTATAGTATTTTAAAGGTGATTTTATTTAATTTGAAAATTATTCTTTTCAAGCTTTATTTTTGGAATATTTTTTCAATTCTTTTAATACTTTTTCCCATTTGTATTTTTTATCTTTTTCAATTTGTTTTATATTGTCTTTAAATTTTAAAAATATATTTTTATTTTCATCTCTTAAAATTTCTAATTTTTCCCTTTGATTAAAATCCATGCCCCAAAACACACAAGAAAATAATTCGAAAGCATTGATAATATATTCATC
>NZ_JAENKR010000202.1:0-656 GCF_016598965.1 Campylobacter sp. TTU-622 | reverse complement strand
TAGCTATGTTTAAAAAAATATTTAGTGTTGTAGCTTTAAGTGCTTTAATTTCAAGTTCTGCTTTTGCAGAGGATATTCTTGCTAAAATAAGCAATGGAGCAATTAGTGATAATAGTGCGGGTGTTAAAGTTTTAACTCTTGATGAGATGAAAGAGGTTAAGGGTGGGTATTATTTTAAAAGAGATAGTGCCTTTGATTATAATGCAGGCTCTTTAAGTTCTTATGGATATGTTGTAATGAACGACAGTTTTCATCAGGATTCAAATGCGGTTACACAATCATTAGGTTACTCTAGTGGTTATATTGTAGCTAAATACCGCTATGTAAATAATCAAAAAGATTATTATTTGCAATATTTTTCAAGCAAATATGGTTCAGGCACAAATATCTGGGCCTATGCAGGAAGTCCTGCTTATAATATATTAAATGAATTTAAAAACAAATACTAATTCTTTCTAAATTTATTCCATTTTGACATAAAATGGAATAAATATTGCTTGTATTATTTTATATTTAGATTGAAGGCAGAAAAATCTAAATAAAGGATTTAATATGAGCATCTTTAGTATAAATGATAATTCAAGTTATGGCTCTATACTTTCACAAAGTAAAGCAAATAAAGAAAGTAAAGAAAATTCAAAAATAAATTTTGCAAA
>NZ_JAENKR010000201.1:0-670 GCF_016598965.1 Campylobacter sp. TTU-622 | reverse complement strand
CTTTTTTAAGATAAAAAGAAAAATATTTTATGATAAACCGATTTAAATTTGAGTTTTGAAGCAGGGTTAGAATTTCTTTATAATCTTTTAAATTTTTTTGCAATTGTTCTTTAGTTTTTCTTTTCATTATAGAATTTTCATTGATATTATAAAAATATCCTATAAAATTAGCAGTTTTTATACTAGGATCTATAAGAAATGCAAAAGCTAAAAGATCCTCTGCCATAGTTAGTTTTAAAGAAAGATCAATTTTTTGAAGATTTTTAAGATAAAAGTCTTTTCGTATGAGACAAAAACAAATAGTAAATTCAATCCCTTTATAATGCATCATTTTATTTTTTAATTCTTCATAATCTTTATAATCTGGTAAATTTTCTTCTATACCCCCCCCCATTTCATCAATTTTAGCAAAGCCAAATCTTAATAAATTGGCTTCTTTAATCTCTTTTAAAGCTAATTCACAAGCATTTAAAGTTAAAGTATCATCAGGGTCTAAAAACATTATATAAGGTGAGTTTGAGTTTAATACTCCTACATTTCTACTTGCAAAGGTTCCTAAATTCTTCTCATTGTGAATAATTTTAATTCTTTTATCTTTTAAAGCTTCTTCTTTAGCTATTTTAATACTACTATCACTTCCTAAATCATCTACTACAATAATCTCTATATC
>NZ_JAENKR010000200.1:0-683 GCF_016598965.1 Campylobacter sp. TTU-622 | reverse complement strand
TATAAAGCCTTTCTAAAATATAGGCATAAATAGGTAAAGTTTCTTGTGTATTGAACTGATTAGCAAGGTTTTTAAGTTTATCTTGATCAGCATTTGCAATTTCTTTTGCAAGAGCTTGCCAAGCAAAAGGATCTTGCATATTAAAGGAGTTTTTTTCTTTTTTTGGCTTAGGACTTAAAATTTTAGGAAAGTTTGAATTTGTAAGTTCTCGTGCATATAAATTATAAATATTTAATGAAGGACTATTTGCTAGATTGATTAAATCTTGCTTATTTTTTTTAATCATATACATCCAAAATAAAGCATTGTCTTTATTTTCTTGTTTATTAAAACTTTTATAAGCTTGCTCAAAAAAATTAAAAGCTAAATCTTTTTTATGATAAATTAATGCATTTACACCGAGAAAAAAGGCAGAAATTTCTTGAACATTTTCTGGTTTGACATTTAGCAATGATAGACTAAATTGAGGATTATCTTTTTTAATAACAATATTTTGAATAAATTGTTTAAAATTTTGAGAATGAGAGAGTTTGTTGATAAAAGATTCGCTTAAGGGATAGTCAATTTTCATAGAATAATTATAAAGTTTAAAAAAATTATCCACATCTTCTTTTTTATCTAAATAAGCAACAAGAAAAACCAGAAATTATTAATCTTTTGCTTGCTTTTAATCAAGAAAAACC